>MOXJ01000040.1 GCA_002507565.1 Candidatus Reconcilbacillus cellulovorans | reverse complement strand
TGGGTCCAGTATGGGCTGCGGGAGATCGTCCGGAGTCCTGTGACGATGGCCTAAATGGGATGCTGAGGTCTCTCCTCCTACCGAGTCTTGACACGGACGTGATGAGCTATTTGTTTGACGCGTTCGGCCGCCCATGGTATCATTATGACTATCCTGCGTGCGATGCAAGGAGGTGTCCGCCGTGCGCGTGGTGATTACGCTGGAATGCACGGAGACCGGCGACCGGAATTATACGACGACGAAAAACAAGAAAACCCATCCGCAACGGCTGGAATTGATGAAATATTCCCCGCGTCTGCGGAAGTATACGCTTCATCGCGAAGTGCGGTGAAAGCGCCGGGAGATCCGCCTTTCGCCCCGACGGCGAAGGGCTTTTTCTTTCCGCAGCTTTCGTGGTTCGCGGTTTCGCGGTCCTTGCGGTACCACAGGAAACGCGCGTTTCGTAAGGAGGAACCCGGATGCCCGTCGTTCTTTCCGGCGTCCAGCCGAGCGGCCTTTTGACGCTCGGCAACTATATCGGCGCCATCCAGAATTTCGTCAAGCTCCAGCATACGCACCGCTGCTTCTTTATGGTCGTCGACCTGCACGCGGTGACGGTGCCGCAAAACCCGGACGATTTGCGGGAAAATTCCGAGGCGGTGGCGGCGTTGTATCTTGCCGCAGGCATCGATCCGGCTAAGGCGACGGTGTTTCTGCAGTCGCACGTGCCGGAACACGCACAGCTCGGCTGGCTGATGACGACGCTCGTTCATATGGGCGAACTGGAGCGGATGACGCAGTTTAAGGAAAAATCGTCCGGGCGCGAGTCGGTCGGCGCGGGACTGTTCGTCTATCCCGCGCTGATGGCGGCGGATATTTTGCTGTACAACGCCGATCTTGTTCCGGTCGGCGAGGACCAGAAGCAGCATCTCGAGCTGACGCGCGATCTGGCGCAGCGGTTCAACAATCGGTTCGGTGAGCTGTTCAAGCTGCCGGAACCCTATATGCCGGAAGTCGGCGCGCGCGTCATGTCGTTGGACAATCCTTCCAAAAAAATGAGCAAGTCGAATCCGAATCCCGGCAGTTACATCGCGCTGCTCGACGAACCCGACGTCGTCCGCAAGAAAATTATGCGGGCGGTGACCGATTCTGGACGGGAAATCCGTTATGATCCTGAAAATAAACCTGCTATTTCCAACTTGATCAGCATTTATTGCCACGCGTCCGGGATGTCG
The DNA here is from genome assembly GCA_002507565.1 of Candidatus Reconcilbacillus cellulovorans. Taxonomy (GTDB): domain Bacteria; phylum Bacillota; class Bacilli; order Paenibacillales; family Reconciliibacillaceae; genus Reconciliibacillus; species Reconciliibacillus cellulovorans. The sequence continues at coordinate 22,440 of MOXJ01000040.1, read as the reverse complement.
GTTGCGGACGTCGAAGCCGCTTACGAGGGCAAGGGGTACGGGGAGTTCAAACGCGATCTGGCGGAGCGCGTCGTCGAGCTGCTCGAGCCGATTCAGAGGCGTTACCGGGAAATCCGCCGTTCCGGCGAACTTCAGGACGTCCTTCGCCGCGGGGCGGAGCAGGCGTCGGAAGTCGCCGGCGCGACGCTGCGGGAAGCGATGCGCCGCATGGGCTTTTGGGTTTTCCGTTAAAGTGCCGGTTACAGACGAAAAGGAGGCCGATTCATGACACGCAAAGCGCTGTTCCTGTCGTTGGCGCTGTCCGTCGCGCTGTCCGCCGCCTCGGTCGTCCCCGCTTTTTCCGTCCCGCGGTCGCACGCCGCCCAGGTACCCGCCGAGGACGCGAAAAACCGGATCCAAGAGGCGTTCGACCTGCTTTATCAGCTGCATCTGAGCGCGCCGTCGAAGGACAAGCTGGCCGAGGCGGCGATCCGCGGCATGGTCGAATCGCTGAACGACCCGTATACGGTCTATTGGACGAAAGAAGAGTATCGCCGTTTTCTAGAAAGCCTTAACGGCCAATATGTCGGGCTGGGCATCGTCATCGAAAACGACGGGGGCAGAGTGCGCGTCAGCGAAGTGATGCCGGGCAGACCCGGCGAAGCCGCTGGACTTCGCGCCGGCGATCTGATCGTATCGATCGACGGCAAATCCGTCGATTTCGAGCATTTCGACGAGGTGAGGGCGAGCTGGAAGGCCGGCCAGAAGGTGCGCATCGGCGTCGAGCGCGGCGGCGCTCGTCTGGAACTGGAGGCGGTTCTGGCGGAAGTCGAACTGCCGCGCGTGACGGGTTCGCGCGTCGCCGACGGCATCGGATACGTCCGCCTGACGTCGTTCGCGGAGAAGACGGACGAACAGCTTCGGGCGAAACTTGCCGAACTGGGGAACCTGCGCGCGCTCGTGCTCGACCTGCGCGGCAACACCGGCGGCCTTCTGTCCAGCGCCGGTGACGTCGCTTCCCGCTTTGTCGGAAGCGGCGTGCTGCTGTATACGCGCGATCAAAGCGGTGTGGAGGAAAAGGTTGAATTTTCAGGAGTCCGCTCGTTTTCGGGCCGGCTTATCGTGTTGGTGGACGAGCAGACGGCCAGTGCGGCGGAGATTTTGGCGGGAGCCCTTCAAGATTACGGTGTAGCGCGCGTCGTCGGCGTTCGGACGTACGGCAAGGGCGTCGTGCAGCAGATTTATCCGCTCGGCTCAGGCGACGCCTATCTGAAAATAACGGTAGAAGAGTATCTGACGCCGAAACACCGACAAGTGAACGGACGCGGCATTCAGCCCGACCTTGTCGTCGTGGGCGAAGGAGCCCAGTTGGCGACGGCATTGCGGGAAGCAGGCGTCGAAAGCTTGCGGCTGGAGGCGTCCGAAGGCGTCTGCCGGATCATGGGGCTGGACTGCGGCGGCCCGGCGCCGATCGTCCGCGACGGGCGCACGTATGTGCCGCTGCGCACGTTGGCCGCGCTTGTCGGCGCGACGGTGATGTGGATCGGCGAAACGCGGACGGCGCGTGTCGTCGCCGGCGGCGTGACGGTCGATTTTGCGGCCGGCGGGGAGCTTCGCCTTGAAAACGGCGTCGGGTACGCGGACGTCGAAACGTTTTTGCGGAAGTTTTCCGGCGTCAAATGGCTGAGGACGCCGGACGGCGCTTACGAAGTGACGGCCCCGCTTTCTTCGCGGCCGTGACGGAGGCCGCAAAATTGTCCATGTTTTGAGGCGCCATCCTCCATGGAATGCTCTCCTCGGTCGTTGTAACCTTCGGTCAGGGGATGCGGAGGAGAGATCGACATGGCGCAGGAACGGAAATCGATTTTCGGCGAACATTTGCGCCGTCATGCCCTGTCATACGGGTTCGGGTTCGCGCTTCTGTTTATCTCCTGTTACTTGCAGCTCTATATTCCGGAGTTGATCGGCCGCTTTACGGACCGACTGGAACATTCCCTTCTGACGCGCGAAGAAGCGTGGCGGTACGGGATCGGGATTTTGACGGTCGGTGCCGGAGTGGCTTTTTTTCGTTCGATCAGCCGGATTTATTTGTTCCGTTTGGCGCGCCGACTGGAGATGCGGCTGCGCAACGAGCTGTTCGCCCATTGGGAGACGATGTCGGCGCGTTTTTACGACGAACGGCGGGTCGGCGATCTAATGGCGTACTCGATCAGCGACGTCGGCGTCATTCGGGAGACGACGATGGGCGCACTATTCAACGCGATGGAGGCTGTCGTGCTGATCGTGATCGCCGTCGTCACGCTGTCGGCGACGGTCGATCCGTGGCTGACGTTGTGGACGATGCTGCCGCTTCCACTGCTCAGCTTGCTCGCGTATCGATTTCAGCGCCGGATGCAGGCTCAGTCGAACGATATCCAAGACGCGATCGCGCGGATGACGAGCCGCGTGCAGGAATTCGTCGCCGGCGTGCGGGTCGTCAAGGCGTTTGCGCGGGAAGAGTCGGAACGCGAGCGGTTTGGCGCAGACAACCGGGCTGCGGCGGAGACGAATCTGGCGCTCGTGCGGACGCAGTCGTCGTTTTCGGCGCTCGGGTCGATCGTCGTCGGTGCGAGTGTTTTCGTGTCGGTTGTCGTCGGTGGATGGATGACGTTGCGCGGCATGCTGTCGCTCGGCGATTTCGCGGCGCTCAACACGACGCTGTCGCTGCTCGTCGGCCCGGTCGAAAACCTCGGCAAGGTCGTCCACCAGATTCAGCGCGGCGTCGCTTCGCAGCGGCGTCTGCTCGAACTTTTCCGGACTCCTCCGGACATCGCGGATGATGAAAGGACGGATATGTCGGTCGTCGACATAGAAGGCGATATCGAAATCCGGAATCTGACGTTTTGTTATCCCGGACAAGCGCGGCCCGCACTGCGCGACGTATCGCTGCGCGTACCGAAAGGGGCGACGCTCGGCGTCGTCGGACGCGTGGGCGCCGGCAAGACGACGCTCGTCCATCTGCTGGTCCGGCTGTACGATCCGCCGGAAGGGACGATTTTTCTCGACGGACGCGACATCCGCACGATTCCGCTCGCGGTGCTGCGAGACCGCATCGGCGTCGTGACGCAGGAAACGTTCCTGTTTTCTTCGACGGTGCGGGACAATATCGCGTTCAATCCGCATCCGACGACCGAGGATCAGGTGAAAGAGGCTGCGGAGATCGCAGACGTCTACAAGGACGTGCGCACGTTTTCCGACGGTTTCGATACGGAAGTCGGCGAACGCGGCATCTCGCTGTCGGGCGGCCAGCGGCAGCGCCTCGGCATCGCGCGCGCCGTGATCAAGCGGCCGTCGGTCTATTTGTTGGACGATTGTTTATCAGCGGTGGACGCGGTGACGGAGGAACGGATTTTACATCGGCTTCGGGCGGCGACGCGCGGTCGGACGACGATCATCGTCGCTCATCGCGTGTCGGCCGTTCGTCACGCCGATTTAATCGCCGTGCTCGAGGACGGGCGCATCGTCGAGACGGGAACGCACGAATCGCTTCTGCGCCTGAACGGACGGTATGCGGAGATGGTCCGCATGCAGGCTCCGGATGCCGAAGGGACGCTGGTGGAAGAAGGTGTCAGCGGATGAGCGGTCGTGGAGGAACAGGATTGACGCTGCGGCTCATGCGTTACGCCCGGCCTCATCTATGGTCGCTGACCGCCTGCGTCGCGCTGGCGTTCGGCATCGTCGCCGCCGATCTCGTTCGTCCTTATCTGATCAAAACGGCGATCGACGACCATATCGGCGGTTACCGCAAACCGATGCTGTCGCTGCCCGCGGACAGGGCCGAAGAACTGCGGCGGTTCGGCGAGCCTGTGGTCGCCGGCGGCCGGGCGTACGTCCGCGTTCCGTCAGGAGGTGCGCAGTCCGACGAAACGGTATGGCCCGACGGGGCGGTGCCGTGCCGGATCGTTGAGGCGGAGGGTCGCGCGTGGCTTGTCGAGCGGTTGCCTTCTGGCACATTGCCGGTTCGGGTGGAACGCGGCGAAGACGGGCGGGTATATGCGGTGTTGTCCGACGGCCGGCGGCTTTCGGCGTCCGAGGCGGATGCCGCGCTGCTGGATGCGTTGAAACGACGCGACGCGGCGGGGTTTGTGACGGTCGGCGCTCAGTTTCTCGCCGCCGTGCTGATCGGCGCGGCTCTGTCGTACGTCCAGAACGTCGAATTGCAGCGGACGGGGCAGCGCATCCTGCAGGTGATCCGCCAGCAGCTGTTCGATCATTTGAGCCGGCTGCCGGTAGCCTATTACGATCGGCATCCGGTCGGCCGGATCGTCGTCCGCGTCACCCAGGACACGGAGGCGCTCAACCAATTGTATTCCCAGGTGATCGTGCATCTGGTGAAAGACGTGCTCGTGCTCGTCGGCATCGTCGCGGTCATGCTGCATATGAGCGTCCGGCTGTCGCTGTTGTCGTTCGCGGTTTTGCCGCTGCTTTTGGCGATGACGTTGGCGTACCGGTCGACCGTCCGGCAGGCCCAGCGGCGCATGCGGACGGTGCTGGCGCGGCTCAACGCGTTTCTGGCGGAAAATTTGTCCGGCATGAAGACGATCCAGCTGTTCGTCCGCGAGCGGGTCCAGGCGGAGGCGTTCGGACGGCACAGCGAAGATTTTTACCGTGCCGGCATGTGGAACACGATCGTCAATTCGGTGTTCCAGCCGGCGATCGGATTTCTCGGCAACGCGGCCGTGGCGGCGCTCGTCTGGTACGGCGGCGTCCAAGTACTGGACGGCTCGGCGACGTTCGGCGTCGTCTATGCGTTTACCCATTACGTGCGCCAATTTTTTCAGCCTTTGATGAGTTTGGCTGAGAAATATAACCAGATTCAGACGGCGATGGTGGGGGCGGAACGTATTTTCGAGACGCTCGACACACCGGTCACCGTCGCCGATCCGCCGAAGCCGAAGCCGCTAGCGCGGCCCGTGCGCGGGGAGATCGAATTCGACGGCGTTTGGTTTGCCTACCGGGATGAAGAATGGGTGCTGAAAGACATTCGGTTCCGCGTCGAGCCCGGAGAGACCGTCGCGTTCGTCGGCGCCAGCGGGGCGGGGAAAAGTTCGGTTCTGCAGCTGATCAACCGTTTTTACGACGTTCAGCGCGGGCGCATCCTGCTCGACGGAATCGATATCCGCGATTTGAAGACCGCCGATTTAAGACGGGCGATCGGCGTCGTGCAGCAAGACGTATTCTTGTTCGCCGGTGACTTGTTGTTCAACGTGACGCTGGGAGACCCGTCGATCACGGAAGAACAAGCGATCGAAGCGGTTCGAGCGGTCGGCCTGGCGCCGTTTATCGAACGGTTGCCGCAGAAATATGCGACGCCGCTCGGCGAGCGCGGCGTCAACTTGTCGGCAGGGCAGAGACAGCTGCTCGCGATCGCCCGCGCCATTGCATTCCGGCCGGCCGTGCTCGTGCTCGACGAGGCGACGTCCAACATCGACACGGAGACGGAACGGCTCGTCCAACAGGCGGTCGCCCGCGCGTCGCGCGGACGGACGACGCTGATCGTCGCGCATCGGCTGTCCACGATCCGGAATGCCGATCGGATCATCGTCATGCGCGGCGGCCGAATCGTGGAGATCGGCGACCATGCCCAGCTGATGGCGAAAAACGGTTATTACGCGCAGCTCGTGCGCGCGTCGGAAACGGGTTACGCCCGCGGGGCGGCCGCGGGCGTAGTCGGCGGTCGGACGGAAAACGAAGGGTTGAAGGCTTGAGCTACGTCTGAACGGCGCCGGGGCGTTCCGCGCCGTCGGGACGGTTTTTGTCGTCGCGTGGCGCCGCGATCGGCGGCTGCGGCGTCGCGAAAGGGTACACGTAGTTGAGCGGTTCATCGAACGTGATGTAGTCCAGGTTGACCATCAGCAGCAAATAGCGCGTGCCCGTCTGCGGATCGCTGATGATGATGTGGTCGCGTCCGGCGGCTTCCAGCCGGCCGCGGAACACCCGGGCGTTCCATTGCGCGTTGTTCTCGAACGTCATGTAGATGGTGGCCATTTTGCCCAAGTTCAGCCTTAAAATATTTTCGATATACGATTCTTCGATCGGCAGCTGGCCCGGTACGTAGGACCCCGGCGCAGGAACGACGGGTGTGCCGGGAATGATCGCTCCGGAAGGCGGCATGTGCGGCATGCCCGGCACTCCCGGGACCGCCGCGGGCGGTACGCCCGGACCGCCGGGAACGACCGGCGGCGGAAATGCCGGGCCCGGTATCGGTGCCGGGGCGACGCCGGAGGGAGGCATCGGTCCCGGAGGGACGTAAGGATGCGGCAAAAACCCCGGAGGGTATCCAGGAGGCACGGCTCCGGGGCCTCCGGTCATGGCGCGGTGCCAGAACGTCATCGATCGGTCCTCCTTTTTCGGCGGATGCCGTTTTCAATAAACACCGTACACTCTCGGGCAGTCGCTCACCGTCGGGGCGTAAAAGCAATGGGACTTGTAGCGGCCCGAGTTCCACTGGCCGAAAAAACGGGCGGGACAACCGCCGACCGGACGGTAAAACCAGAGCGCGAACGTGGCGGGATAAAACCGTTCCCCGTTGACGCAACGCCGCGCCAACCGGATTTCGGATTCCCGCGCCCTTTGGTAAAAATATCCATAACGAACCGCCTCGAATCCTCCCGGGCTCTGGAAAACCATCTGGGGAATGGTGCGGATTCCCTCGAAGTCGAGGCAATCGGCGCGCACGCGGTTGACGCCGACGTTGCCGACCATCAGCATGCCGAGGGCGCCGTCCTCTTCCGCCTCGGCCCGCATAAGCCGAGCGAGAAGTTTGAGGTGTTCGGCATTGGCTTGGATGACGGCCACGGTTTTGTCGCTCCTTTGCGTGTCGGGTGGATGTTTTTCGACCGAATGCACCGGTCGTGTGCTCCAGCCTTACGGTTTCAACGTATGCGCGGGCGGAGGGAAATAGAACGTCCGTCAGCGCGAAAACGGCCGGTTGGCGGGCAGTCGGTCGGCGAGCAACAACAGAAGGAACGATAAGAATACGATCGACGCCGTCCACGCCCATGCCGTTTTCATGTCGCCCGAACCGACGGCGATGTAAATCGCCGTCGGCACGGTCTGTGTTTTACCGGGAATGTTGCCCGCTACCATCAGCGTCGCGCCGAACTCTCCCAGACTGCGGCAAAACCCGAGGATGGCCGCCGCCAGGAGCGACCGCGACGACAGCGGCAACGTCACATACCGGAACACGCGCCATTCTCCGGCGCCGTCGGTTCGGGCGGCGTCTTCGAGATCGCGGTCGACGGCGAGAAAACCGGTTTTCGTCGCCTGATAGACGAGCGGAAACGACACGACGGCCGCGGCGACGACCGCCGCCGCCGGCGAAAAAACGAGCGGAGATCCGAATATATGTTCGAGAACTTTGCCGGCGAAGCTGTTTCGGCCGAAAACGACGAGCAAGAGGAAGCCGGTCGCCGACGGAGGCAAAACGAGCGGCAGCATCCATATCGTTTCCAGCCAGGCCGTGCCTTTTCGTTTCCGCAGCGTCATCCATCGGCTGCATGCCGTGCCGAGCAATACGGCGGCCGCCGTCGCCGAAGCGGCTACTTGAACCGACAGCCGAACCGGCGGCCAGAAAACGTTCCAGTCCACAAGCTTCATCTCCCGATTCGCGGTTCGTCGAGATCATCGTACCGGGCGGAAGCCGTATTCGGCAAAGACGCGGATCACATTTTCGGACGTCAGATAAGTGAGGAACGCCTCCGCTTCTTTGCGGTTTCGCGTCGTCGACACGATCACCGCCGCGTACCGGATCGGGTCGTGCAGGCCGGAATCGACGGCAAAGGCGATCCGAACGCCCGAGGATGTCGCCGCATCCGTCCGATAGACGAATCCGGCGTCGGCGTTGTGCGTTTCGACGTGGTGCAACACTTCCTGCACGTCTTTGGCCCGCACGATTTTCGGCTGAAGGTCGTCCCACAAGTCGAGCGCCGTCAGCGCTTGCTTGGCATATGCTCCTGCCGGTACGATTTCGGGGATGCCGACGGCGATTTTGCGGAAGTCTGATCGGAGCAGATCCCGCGGCTCGTCGGCCGTGATTCGGGCGTCGGCCGAAACGACAACGACGAGTTCGTTGGACAGCCACTCGGTGAGCGACTCCGGAATGGCCCGTCTTGCGGTTATGAGGCGGTCGACTTCTTTCGAAGACGCAGATAGAAAAACGTCGACGGGGGCGCCTTGTTCGATCTGTTGACGAAGTGCTCCGGACGCTCCGAAGTTGTAAAGAATTCTGACATTGTGGTTGGATTCATAAGCGGGCTGGATGTCTTTCAGTGCGTCGGCAAGGCTGGCCGCCGCGGATATGGTCAGAACGGAAGTCTGCTGTTGCGACTTGCAGCCGGCGGCGAGTACTGCCGCGCAAACCACGGCGAACAAAGCGGAGAGACGGGTAAAATGTTGCATAGAAGCCACCCTGAACGTCAAATAAAATGACATCACAGCATGAAGCATAAACCAAAACGCGAACGGCGTCAAAGTAAGATTTTATTATTTTTTGATTAATATGGGGTGAATGTGTCGTAAGCCGTTTTGCCGACGCTAGAAGAACGCATCGATGCGGCGGTCCGTGTCGCCCAAGTCGGATATCCGATCGGGTTCGTCGTCGCCCCGATCTTCAAATTCGACGGCTGGCAAGACGCTTACCTGGCGTTGCTCGTCAAACTGCGCGAGCGGTTGAAGGCCGTCGACACGTCGGACTTGACGTTTGAGCTGATCCAGCACCGGTTCACGCAAACGGCGAAAAACGCGATTCTGAAGCGATATCCCAACACCAAGCTCAAGCTCATGATGGATGAGACGGACCGGCGGATCAAATGGGGCCGGTACGGCCGATTCAAATACGTGTACAAGCCGGATGTCGCCGGGATGTTGGAGGAGTGGTTTCGGCGGTCGATTGCGGACTTGTTTCCGGAAGCGAAGATCGAGTATTTTGTATAATCGTTTCCCATCGCCCGCGCCGGTGTGGTATACTTAGGGGCGACAAACAGCCGAAAAACAAGAACACGCCAGCGGAACGGGAGCTTGACGGCATGTGCGGAATCGCGGGAATGGTTTGTTTCGAGCCGACGGTGCCCGACGAGGCGCTGCTTCGCGCGATGATCGGACCGATCGCGCATCGCGGTCCCGACGACGAAGGAATTTGGCGCGAACGACACGTCGGGTTCGGGTTTCGCCGGCTGTCCATCATCGATCTGGCGGAAGGCCGCCAGCCGATGTCGAACGAGGACGGCACAGTGTGGATCGTTTTTAACGGCGAGATTTACAACTACCTGGAGCTAAGACGCGAATTGGAAAGCCGGGGGCACTGGTTTCGGACGCGGACGGATACGGAGACGATCCTTCACCTGTACGAGGAGTACGGGGCGGACTGCGTGCGACGGCTGCGCGGGATGTTCGCGTTCGCGATCTGGGACGTCCGGCGCCGGGAGTTGTTTGCTGCGCGCGACTGGTTCGGTATTAAGCCGTTTTATTATGTGAGCGAGCCGGGACGGTTTTTGTTCGCTTCGGAGATCAAAAGCCTGCTGGCGGCGGGCGTGCCGCGCCGGCTTCGCGTGGAGAGCTTGCTGAAGTATGCGACGTTCCAATATGTACCGGATCCCAACACCATGTTCGAAGGGATCTGGAAGCTGCCGCCGGCGCACGCGATGTGGGTAAGCGCAGACGGCCGGATCGAGTTCGTCCGCTACTGGGATCCGTTGTTTGAACCCGAGGAGCGGCCGCTCGGCGAGTACGTCGAGGAACTGCGGGAACGGCTCAAGGATTCGGTGCGCGCTCACCTCGTCAGCGATGTGCCGCGCGGATGTTTTTTGTCCAGCGGCATCGACTCGTCGTCGATTGCGGCGATGATGCGGCAGTTCGAGCCGATTTGCACGTTCAGCGTCGGGTTCGAGGGGCCTAATAACGAAACGGAGATAGCGGAACGCATCGCGACGGCGATCGGCACGGAACATTACGCGAAAGTGATCGGGCGGGACGAGTTTTTCGACTCGGTGCCTAAGGCGGTATGGCACCAGGACGAACCGGTCGCCGACCCGTCGGCGATCGCGATCTACCATTTGGCCGAGCTGGCCCGCGAGCATGTGACGGTGGTGCTGTCCGGCGAAGGAGCGGACGAATTGTTCGGCGGGTACCGCATTTATCGGGAGCCGCTGGCGGTGTCGCCGTTTTCGCGGCTGCCGGGCCCGCTTTTGCGGATACTTCACCGGCTGTTCCGGCTGCTGCCGAAAGGATTGTACGGCCGCAATTATTTGTTGCGCGCGACGACGCCGCTGGAGGAGCGGTTTTTCGGCAACGCCCGCATTTTTACCGAGGAGGCGAAAGCGGAGCTGTTTCGCGTAGGCAGGGAGCTTCTCGACCGACGTGAGGCGTCTCCGGTCGAGACGGTGCGGTCGCTCTACGTGCGCACGAAACGGCTGGATCCGGTGTCGCGGATGCAGTACGTCGATCTGAACTTGTGGCTTCCCGGCGACATTCTGATGAAAGCGGACAAAATGACGATGGCGCATTCGCTGGAGTTGCGCGTGCCGTTTCTCGACAAGGAGCTGTTCGAGCTGGCGAGGCGCATTCCGGCGCATTACCGGATCGCGGAAGGCACGACGAAGTATGTGCTGCGCAAGGCGATGGAAGGCGTCGTGCCGGATTTCGTGCTGAACCGGCCGAAGCTCGGTTTTCCGGTGCCGATCTCGCGCTGGTTGGCCGGGCCGTACGGCGCGACGGTGTTTGAGCAGATTCGGGAAGCAGGCGTCGACGATCTGATCGATCTCGGGTATGTCGAGCGGCTTTGGCAAGAACATCGCGGGCAAAAGGCGGATCACGCGCGCAAGTTGTGGGTGGTCTACATTTTCGCGCTATGGCATGTTGCGTTCATACAGGAGATGCAATCGGCCGACGTTTTCGCCGGGCGGGCGGCCGCGGGACGGGCGGCGACGGTGTCGTGACGGGTTCGCGCGGGTCGGCGTATCGTCTGCTGGCGCTCGATATGGACGGGACGCTGCTGGACGACGACAAGCGCATTTCCCGGGAAAACCGGCTGTGGATCGCGCGGGCGCGCGAGACCGGGGTCGTCGTCTGTCTGGCGACGGGGCGCGGCATGCACAGTTTGCTGCCGTACGCGGAGGAGCTCGGCCTGGACGGACCGTTCGTGGCGGCCAACGGAGGGGAAGTATGGCGTTCGCGGGCGGAGCTGCTCGCCAGGCGGCCGCTCGACCGGCACGACGTGTCGTGGCTGCGCGGGCTGGCGGTGCGGCACCGGCTGCGCTATTGGGCGTACGCGTCTGACGGCGTTTACGACGCCGAGCATTGGCCTCTTGCGGCGGGGCGGCATGTGTGGCTGAAGTTCGGCGTGTGGGCGACCGACGGGCATGTGCGTGAGATGCTGCGGGAAAAAGCCAAGCGGCGCGGCACGCTGGAAGTGACGAACTCGCACCCGCTCAATCTGGAGTTTAACGCCAGGGGCGTCAGCAAGGCGGCCGGGTTGCGGCTGGTGTGCGAGGCGTTCGGCATTGCGATGGACGAAGTGGTCGCCGTCGGCGACAGTTTGAACGACGTCGCGATGATCCGGGAAGCGGGGCTCGGCGTCGCGATGGGCAACGCGCAGCCGGAGGTGTTGGCGGCGGCCGACGTCGTGACGGCATCGAACGCCGAAGACGGTGTCGCGCGCGTTATCCGGGAATTCGTGCTCGGGGGAGCACGTCGCGGGTAATTGGGGATCATGATCGTACTGTTCGTCGTCTGGATCTGGGAATGAGGGGATGCGCATGATTCGCGTGACGGTGTGGAATGAAGGGATTGCCGAACGGCGGCGCGAAGACGTCCGGCGCGTCTATCCGAACGGCATTCACGCGGCGATCGCGGACGGTCTACGCGAAAGCGGCATCGAAGTGCGGACGGCGACGCTGGAGATGCTGGAGCACGGGCTGACGGAAGAAACGTTGGAGACGACCGACGTCCTCGTCTGGTGGGGGCACGTCGCACACGGCGAAGTGGCGGATGAAGTCGTCGACCGCGTCTGCCGGCGCGTGCTCGACGGTATGGGGCTGGTCGCGCTTCATTCGGCGCACAAGTCGAAGCCGTTCATGCGGCTGATGGGGACGAGCTGCAATTTGAAATGGCGGGAGGCCGACGAGAAGCAGCGGATCTGGGTGGTCGACCCGTCGCATCCGATCGCCGACGGGCTGGGTGAATATTTCGAGTTGCCGTGCGAGGAGATGTACGGTGAGTTTTTCGATGTTCCTCCGCCGGATGAACTCGTGTTCGTCAGCTGGTTTCCCGGCGGCGAGGTGTTCCGCAGCGGGTGCGCGTGGCGGCGCGGGCGGGGCAAGGTGTTTTATTTTCAGCCCGGCCACGAGACGTACCCGACGTATTACGACGAAAATGTGCGCCGGGTCTTGCGCAACGCGGTGCGGTGGGCGGCGTCGGCGCGGGGAGCGAGGCCGACGTACGGAAATGTGCAGCCGCTCGAACGCCTTTTGCCCAGCGTGTAGACGACGATCGCGAATCGCGGATAAAGGGAAGATCGGTGATGATGCGGTTCGGTCATATCGAAGTTGAGCTCGGAATTCGAAACCTCTTCGTCGGACCGAACGCGGCGGGAAAGTCGAATCTGCTCGACGTTTTTCGGTTTTTGCACGATGTCATAAAAGTGGGCGGATTTCAGCAGGCGGTCCGCGATCGCGGCGGCGGTTCAAAATATCGTATTGTTTTTAATCAAGATGCCAATCGAAGGCTGTTTTTGAAGGAAGAGATGGTATGGAAAAATTCAAAAATCCTGCTTCAAAGGCCGACTGAAGAAGACCGGCAGGATCCCATGTAACTGACGCAGACGGTACTGGAACAGATTGTCGCCAACAAGCCGTTTCGGCCCATTGCGGAGGTTTTTGAGATCCGTTTGATCGGGGTCCTGCCTATAAGACCAGGATCAAGGAGTTTGTGACGACGCGGTGGAATGTCGAATCGGCCCGGAAGCGTTCCCGCAGTCTTGACCGCTGTATCCGGGCGCTGAATCGGACGCTGGAAGAAGGGGACTCGACGTTGGCCAGAGATACCTTGCTGAAGGGCACGCTCGTCCTGGCTGCCGCGGCGCTTGTGGCGCGGTTTCTCGGCGTCGTACAGCGCGTGCCGCTCGAATACGTGATCGGCAAGGAAGGCAACGCGCTGTTCGGCGCGGCAAACAATTTGTACCTGATGCTGCTGACGGTGGCGACGGCCGGCGTGCCGTCGGCGATCAGCCGGCTGGTGGCGGAGGAGACGGCGCTCGGAAGGTTGTCGGAAGCGGAGCGCGTTTACCGCGCGGCGATGCAATTCGCCGTTTTCGCCGGGGCTGCAACCGCCGTTTTTCTATTCGCTGCGGCGCCCTGGATCGCCGCCGCGAGCCGGCTGCCGGATTCGGCGCCGGCTTACCGGGCGATCGCGCCGACGCTGCTCGTGTTTCCGGCGGTCGCGATGATGCGCGGGTATATGCAGGGGCTCGGCCGGATGACACCGGGCGGCATTTCACAAATCTGGGAACAGATCGTGCGCGTCGGATCGTCGCTCGCGCTGGCCGGTGCATTCGTCGCGCTCGGCGCCTCGATTCCGGCTGCGGCCGCCGGGGCGTCGTTCGGCAGCGTGCTCGGGGGTGCGGCGGCGCTGGCCGTAATGGTGTATTATGTGCGCCGGGCGCGCTGGAGTGACGGCGACCGCGTCGCGGCGGGGGCGTTTTTCCGCCGTTTGCGTTCGGGATTCCAGAGGCCGGACGCGGCGCTTTATCGGAAAATTTTCCGCATTTCGCTGCCCGTTACGTTGTTTTCGCTGGCGGTACCGGCGATGTATACGGCGGACACGCTGCTGTGGAATCCGCTGCTCATCCCGCGGATGGGCGAGCGCGAGGCGCTGGAATGGCTCGGCATTTTGACGGCGCGCGCGCAGTCAGTCGCGGGGTTGCCGATCATTCTCGCCGTTGCGCTCAGCCAGTCGGTGCTGCCGATCATCGCAGCCGCCCATGCGCGCGGGGACCGGAATGAAGTGGCGCGGCAGACGTCGGTGTGTCTGCGGCTTGCGCTTCTGTCCGGCATTCCCGCCGTCGTCGCGCTCGCGGCGGCGGCGCGGCCGATCGTCGGTTTTCTGTTCACGGACGCGGAAGGCGCCGGACTGGTCGCGCTCCTGACCGCGGGGGCAGTTTTTCAGATTTTGATGATGTCGGCGGGGTCGATCCTGATGGGGCTCGGTCTGACGGTCCGCCCGGTCGTCTCGGTCGCCGCCGGCGTCTCGGTCAAAATCGCGCTGACGGCTGTGCTCGCGCCGGTCGCAGGGCCCTACGGTTTCGCGTTGGCGACGGGCGCGGGATTTGCCTTGGCCGCTGGTTTGCAGCTGTATATGTTGCGCCGGGAGGTGCCGTTTGCGGTGTTCGGGCGAAAATGGATCGGCGTCGGTGCGGCGGCGGCGGCGACGGCGGCCGTCGGCGTCGCGGCGGAACGTCTGGCAGAAGTGGTCTTGCCGTTTTCTGGAAAATTCGCGTTTTACGGGGCGGCGGCGGTGCTGTCGGTCGGAGCGATGGCTGTCGTCTATCCGTTTCTTTTGCTGGCGTTCCGCGGCGTCGGACCGGAGGAGTTGGCGGCGCTTCCGGCGCCGGTGGCGAGAAGAGTCGGGCGCTTTTTGCCTGCGGGCGTTGAAAACAGTTCACAAAGATGAAACAGACGTCAAATGGCGGACGAGCCGGGATATAAGGTATAATGAAAGGCGGACGAATCCGGCGTCCCAGCCTGCGGGGCGCGACGAAACGGGGGCCGCAGATGGCGAGGCGGCTTGCTTTCTGGACGGCCGTGGCGATGGGGCTTGTGCTCGCGGCCGGCGTGTTGGTGACGAAAACGGAGTCGGGACGCGGTTGCGGCGACGATTTTCCGTTGTGCCGCGGCGGCCTGTTGCCCGAACCGACCGTTGAATCGTGGATCGAGTACAGCCATCGCGCTGTATCCGGGATCGCGTTCGTCCTGGTCGCTGCGACGGTGTTGGCGGTACGTCGCGCGTTCGCTGGCAGGCGGACGGTCGTCGCGTACGCGTGGACGGCGTTTGGTTTTACGCTGCTGCAGGCGGTGCTCGGCGCACTCGCCGTCGTCCGACCGCAGTCGGATGCCGTGATGGCGCTTCATTTCGGCTTTTCGCTCATCGCGTTCGCCGCGGCGGCGTTGCTCGCGCTGGAGACGCGCCGGTTCGGGCCGTCGGCCGGCGGAAAGTTTCCGGCGCAACCGGCGGACGCCGTGACGGCCGGCGGAACGGACGCCGCGGCAATCGACGCGACGGGTGCCGCAGCCAGCGGCATGTCGCGCCGTTTTGCCCGGCTCGTACTCTCGGCGACCGCATATGCCTACGCGGCGGTCTATCTCGGCGCATATGTCCGCCATACCGATTCGCAGGGCGGTTGCACGGGTTGGCCGCTTTGCAACGGCAAGTGGATTCCGGAGCTGTCGGGGGCGACGGGTATCGCGTTCGCCCATCGGCTGGCGGCGCTCGGCATGCTGGCATTGGCGCTGGCGCTTGCCGCGGCTGGGCACCGCGAGAAGAACGCGCGAATTCGTCTTGCGTCGCGTGCGGTGCCGGTCTGGACGCTCGCCCAGGTGGCCAGCGGCGGCGTCGTGTCGGTGTTGCTCGGCCGAGAAGTTTCATATCTGGCGGCGAGCGTCGTTCATACGCTGCTGATCGGCGGACTGTTTACGACGTTGGCTTATTTGAGCGTCGCGGCGGTCGCCGCGCTCGGCCGGGGGTACGGCGGGAGGCGGAGACTCCGCGAAGGAGGGAAAACGGTCCCGGACCCGGCCGGACCGACGGTCGTCGAATAAACGCAAACCGATGATTCGGCAGACGCGGGCGGTCGCGCCGGCCGTCGGACGGCGGCGAAAGCGGCTGCCCGCCGCTTTTTCCGGAAAGGAAGGACGGTTCGTGGAAAAGGTCGGCTATCGCGATTTGCGCGAATTTCTCGGTCGGCTTCGCCGCGAAGGCGAGTTGAAGGAAGTCGGCGTTCCCGTCGATCCGCGGCTCGAGCTGGCCGAAATACACCGGCGGGTGATCGCCGAAGGAGGGCCTGCCCTTCTGTTCACCCGCGTCAAGGGCGGCGATTTTCCGGTCGTCACCAATCTGTTCGGCACGCGGCGGCGGGTCGAACTGGCGTTCGGTCCGAAGCCGGAGTTGATCGTCGGTCGGATCGTCGAAGCGCTGGAAACGCTCGTGCCGCCGACGCCCCGCCGCGTGTGGCGGCAGCGCGGGCTGATCGCAAGGCTGCTGCGGACCGGAGTGCGCACCGTGCCGGCCTCACGGGCGTCGGTGCTCGAGCGTTGCCGGACGGAGTCGCCGCTTCAGGGGTTACCGGCGCTTACGTGCTGGCCGGAAGACGGCGGTCCGTTCGTCACGCTGCCGCTCGTCTATACCGAGCATCCGGAAACCGGCCGGCACAATCTCGGCATGTACCGCATGCAGGTGTTCGACGATGCGACGACGGGCATGCACTGGCAGATCCACAAGGGCGGCGGATTTCATTACCACGAGGCGGAAAAACGTGGTCGTTCGCTTCCCGTCACCGTTTTTCTCGGCGGGCCGCCCGCGCTGATCGCCGCCGCCGTCGCTCCGTTGCCGGAATCGGTGCCGGAGCTCATGCTCGCGTCGCTTTTGACCGGCCGCAGGTTGTCCGTCGCGCGCGATCCATACGGCGGCCATCCCTTGATCGCAGAGGCCGAGTTCGCGATCTGCGGCGAGGTGCCGCCGTTCGAGCGGCGGCCGGAAGGGCCGTTCGGCGACCATTACGGCTATTATTCGCTGCGACACGACTTTCCGGTGTTCCGCGCGCACCGCATGTGGCACCGCAAAGACGCGATTTATCCGGCGACCGTCGTCGGCAAGCCGCCGCAGGAAGATTATTATCTCGGAGAATTTTTGCAGCGGCTCTTGTCGCCGGCGTTTCCGCTGGCGATGCCCGGCGTCCGCGCGCTGTGGACATACGCGGAAACCGGCTTTCATCCGCTGGCGGCGGCGGTCGTACGCGAAAGCTACGCGCGCGAGGCGTTGGCGACGGCGTTTCGCATTTTGGGCGAAGGGCAGCTGTCGCTGACGAAAGTGTTGCTGGTCACCGACCGGCCGGTCGATCCGGCGGATTTCGACGCGATGCTCGAGGCCGTGTTGGAACGGTTCGATCCTGCGCGGGATTTGTACGTGTTCGACCCGACCGCCCACGACACGCTCGATTACACCGGGCCAAAGCTCAATCACGGCAGCAAGGCGGTGCTGATCGGCGTCGGCGAGCCGGTGCGCGCGTTGCCGCGGACGTTCGGCGGGCCGCTATTGCCCGGGGCGGACGCGGTGCGCGTATACGGTCCCGGCTGTCTCGTCGCGTCCGGGCCGACATACACGCGCGATCCCGCATGGGCCGACCGGCTGTTGGAGGAAGCCGGCGAGCCGCTTGGCGACTGGCCGCTCGTCGTGCTCGTCGACGACGCGCGCGCGGCGCAAGACCGGACGACGTTCCTCTGGACGGTGTTCACGCGGTTCAATCCGGCGTCGGACATCCGCGCGCGCGGGGAATGGGCGGACCATCGCCGTCGGTACCGGACGCCGATCGTCGTCGACGCGCGCATGAAACCGGGCTATCCCGCCGAACTCGAACCGGACGAAGAAACCGTTCGACTGGTCGACCGGCGTTGGAAGGAATATTTTGCGTAGAGGGGTGACGGCTGTGTTGCACGTGCTGATCGGGGAACGCCGGGCCCCCATGACCGAGCGCGGGCGGCGCGTTTACGAGACGCTGGACCGGTACCGGCGCGGTTTGAAACCGCACCTTGCGGCGTCCGATCCCGACTGCGCCTTTTACGCGCAATGCGACGTATGGGCGAAAGCGTTGTACTGGGCATACGACGAGCTGGAGCAAAGTGCTTATCTGGCCGAACATTTTCGTCGCCGGGTGCGCATAGCCGTGCCGATCGAAAGCATGACCGGCGAGCAGTTTGACGACTATCGCCGTTACGAATATTTTTATAAAAACGCTTTCATCCGGGTTTTTTCCTTGCTGGACAAACTCGGTTCGTTTCTGAACGGTTTGTTTCACCTTCGCACCGATCGCGTCAAAAGGCGTTATTCTTACTTCACGGTCCTTCGGCAAATGCAGTACGTCCGCGCGGTTCCGGAGCTGGCGCGCCAGCTCGTCGAGGCGAAAGAGCGGCATGCCGAACCGATGCAGCGGCTGCGCATGCGCCGCAATGTGGAAATTCACCTGCTCAACGCCGAAATGCAGGACGATCTGTTGGCCGCTGCGGCGGCGTGCGTCGGTCCGAGGACGTACGTCGAGGATCTGGAGGCGAATGCCCAAGACTTGGAAGAGGGGCTGGAGATGGTCAGCGCGACGCTGGAGTCCGTTTTTCGGTTTTTGGCGGAGCGGCTGCGCGACGGATCTCATCCGTCGGGGCCGATCGACGCGCGCGACTGGCGGTTCCGTCAAACGGGGGCCGGATTCTGATGCCGATCATGCGCTGGCGGCTGTGGGGCGACGAGCAGCGTTATGCATTCGAAGGAGCGTACCGCCATGCCGTTGAGTTGACGGTGTTCCCGCGAAAAACCGCCGACGCTGGGCACGTCGTGCTGCTAGCGGCGTTCGACGGCCGGCTCGTCTTTACGCGCCACCGGCTGCGCGGGTTGGAATGGCCGGGCGGCAAGGTCGAGCCGGGGGAGCCGCCGCTTCTGGCGGCATATCGCGAACTGATGGAAGAAACCGGCGCGGAGGCGGAATCGATTTGGCTGGTTGCGCAGTACCGAGTGCGGGACGTCTCCGGAGAAGAACTCGTCAAAAACGTGTACGCGGCCGAAGTGCGCCGGCTGACCGGCCGGCACAGCGGGGAGGATACGGACGGCGCGGCGCTTGTTCCCGTCGACGTCGAACCGGCGGCGGCGAACGGCTTTTCCCCGCTTGTCTGCGATCCGGTATTTCGTTGCGTGCGGGCCGCCGTGCTGGGCGTCGGCCGTCCGCGCCCGTTGCGGCCGAGAAAATAAGCGGCCGTCCCGCCGAAACCCGAACAGACGCCGGAACATTCGGCGAAACGGCCGCGCTTGCAGGCGTGTCAGAACACCTGCAGCACTTCCTTGATGCCCTCTACTTCTTCGAGCAGCGCGCGTTCGATGCCTGCTTTCAGAGTAATCGTCGAACTCGGGCAGCTGCCGCAGGCGCCCATCAGGCGCAGTTTCACGACGCCGTCCTCGACGTCGACGAGCTCGACGTCGCCGCCGTCGCGCTGCAGAAACGGGCGCAGCTTGTCCAGAACCTCCAGCACTTCGTCGTAAATGCGGCTGTCGTTCGTTTCCGTCGCCATCGAACGGTTCACCCCGTCTTTTTCAAACGATTTTTGCCCGGTTAAAATCAATTATAAACAGAAACGACGGCCGCGTCGAGCGCCGGCACCGAAGACGCGCGGCCGCCTTCCGGAGGGCGACGCCCATGCGGGCCATCGTCGAGTTTTGCATCAACAACGCAGGCCACGGCACCGAAGAAGTAACACGCCGGCTGGAACAAGAACATCCCGACATCGACGTTGTCGAATACGACTGCATGAATCACTGCGCGCTGTGCGCGACCGAACCGTATGCGCTCGTCAACGGCGAAATCGTGTCAGCGCCGACGCCGGACGAGCTCTACGACAAAATTTTGGCCAAGATCGAGTCCGACGAACTCGCGGAAGACGGCAGATTTTTCAATACGTCCGAATGACGCGGTAAAACGTGTCGCGCTCCACCGGGACGCGACCCGCACCGCGGATCAGCCAGACGAGTTCGTCTCGCGTCAGCCCCTCGGGCGACTTCGCGCCGGCGGAATGGCTGATCCGCTCCTGGACGATCGTGCCGTGCACGTCGGAGGCGCCGAACGACAGCGCCAGCTGCGTCAGCTCGACGCCCAGGTTGATGAAATACGCCTTGATGTGCGGGAAATTGTCCAGCATCAGCCGGCTGACCGCGATCGTCCGCAGGCTGTCGGTCGCCGGAACGCGCCGGCGGATGTCGCGAAGGCCGGGCGCCGGTTGCACGGCGTTCGGCACAAACACGAGAAAGCCGCCTGTTTCGTCCTGCAGTTCGCGCAGCAGGATCATGTGCTCCAGGCGTTCCTCGAGCGTCTCGACCAGGCCGTAGAGCATCGTCGCGTGCGTTTTCATGCCGAGCCGATGTGCGGTTCGGTGCACTTGCAGCCATTCATGGACCGACGCCTTTTCGACACGCATTTTGCGGCGGTAACGTTCCGACAGGATTTCCGCGCCGCCTCCCGGCAGCGTTTCGACGCCGGCTTCCATGAGCGTGCGCAACACATCTTCATACGATAGGCCGGAAATTTTCGCGAAAAAGTCGATTTCCGCGGCCGTATACGCCTTGATGGTGACGTCGGGAAAATGCCGTTTGAGCGTCCGCACGCATTCGACATAGTACTCGAACGGCATGTGCGGGTTGTGACCGCCCGTGATGTGGAATTCGCGCATGTCGGGGTGGTAGTGGCGCCGGACGTATTCGATCATCTCGTCCGGCGCGACCGTATAGGCGCCGGGTTCGCCCTCGTCGCGGCGGAAATGGCAGAATGCGCACCGCTCCTCACAGACGTTCGTAAAATAGAGGCTCATGTTCTGCACGAAATAGACGTTCAGACCGTTCAGCCGGCGGTTGAACTCGTCGGCGAGCCGGCCGAGCTCGAGCAGGTCGGCCTCGCGGTACAGGAACAGGCCGTCTTCCAACGTCAACCGCTCGCCGCTCAATACCTTTTCTTCGATTTCCCGCATTTTCGATGCGGGACGAGTCGCAATGGCGCGGATCGCGCCGTCCATGGCGGTCAACCCCCTTTTCGGCGTCGGCGTCGGGCGTTTGCGGCGACGCGCACAGGCATTACGGCGTTCTTTGCATCGCAGCCGCGCCTTGCGGCGTGCCGCGGCGCGCGCAAAAAACGCCTTGCGACGGTGCGGAAGGTTCAGAATACGCGCAGCACGTTGTAGAGCGTGTCGCGCTGAACCGGAATGCGGCCGGCCTCGCGGATCATCTCGATGAACGTTTCTTTCGGCGTCATTTGCGGCGCCGAGCTGCCGGCGGCGTGAATGATTCTCTCTTCCATCACCGTGCCGTCCAGGTCGTCGACGCCGAAACTGAGCGCGACCTGGGCGAGCTTAAGCCCGATCATCATCCAGAAGGCCCGGATGTGCGGAAAATTGTCCAGCAAAAGCCGCGCGACCGCGAGCAGCTTCAAGTCGTAATAGCCGGTCGTTTCGCCCGACAGCCGGTATTCTTCGGCAAGCTTCGTATTGGCGGGGTGAAACGCGAACGGGAAAAACGCCTGAAAGCCGCCGGTTTCGTCCTGCAGTTCGCGCAGGCGAAGCAGATGGTCGACGACGTGTTCGGGCGATTCGATGTGTCCGTACAGGATCGACGCGTTCGACTTCATGCCGAGTCGGTGGACGGTCCTGTGAATGTCGAACCAGCGGCGCGCGTCGGTTTTGTGGCCGCTTATGATGCGGCGGACGGACGGATCGAAAATTTCCGCCCCGCCGCCGAGAATCGACCCGAGTCCAGCCTCACGCAGGCGGACGATCACTTCTTCGACGTCCATCCGGCAGACGCGGGCGAGGTAGTCGAGTTCGACCGCGGTGAACGCCTGGATGTGCGCTTCCGGCACGATCGACTTCGCTAAGCGGATCATTTGCTCATAATAAGAAAACGGCAGCTTCGCGTTGACGCCGCCGACGATGTGGATTTCCGAAAAACCGCGCCCCGCCAGGCCGCGGAACTTGGCTTCCAGCTGGTCGAGCGAAAGGGTATACGCGCGCGGGTCGTCGGGCTTGACGCCGAACGCGCACAGCTTGCAGTCGAGATAACAGACATTGGTGTAGTTGACGTGGGCGTTGACGATGAAATAGACGTAGTCGCCGTTTTTTTCGCGTCGAACGTGGTCGGCCATCGCGCCGATCTCGAGCAGCCGGTCGGACTTGAGCAGCCGGACGCCGTCCTCGAAACCGAGTCGTTCTCCGCCGAGTACTTTTTCGCGGATATCGTCCAGCCGGTCGTTGCTGCGGACGATGACGTTCATGGGCCGGCGCCCCCTTTCGGTCGTTGCCGCCTTTTATTATAAACCCGGACTGAAGACCGGGCAACCGAACCGGGGCTTGCGGCCAAAGCCTTCGCGAAGTCCCGTGAAGCCGCCGTCGCAGACTTGATTTCGGCGCCGGCTTCTGCTATGATCGATTCAGCCAAATGCGCGAACGGAAGCACCGTTCGGCGACGGTCTCGTCTTCGCGTTCCTTCCCGGAACCGAACGACGGACCCGCGCCGGACGGTGCTTTTTGTTTGCCGGCGGCGAGCGTGTAAAGTTTAAGTAGGGGATGCCCTTGGCAGGATTTTCGGGGGCGGAAAGCGAAGAGACCTCACATCCCAAATCCCAAAAAGGAAGCCGCG
>MOXJ01000039.1 GCA_002507565.1 Candidatus Reconcilbacillus cellulovorans | reverse complement strand
TCGCCCGATCGCCATCTCGGGACCCGGCGCGCCGCTTGTCGGCGTGCTCGGGGGTAGATGGCTCGGCCAGGCAAGGGCGCGAGGATATACCGGACCGGCTTTAGCCGGGAGGATATGCCGCAGCGGCCGCAAGGCTTTACCCTTGCCTGGCCGGAGGGCTGTGGTACGCTGAGACGCAAGGCGGCTGAGACAAAAAAGAAGGCCGCCGCTCCTGGCGCCAGCCGGGATCGGACCTTTTCCGGAAGCAATTGATGAAAAGGCCCCTTCTCGTCTTTTTTTTCTACGACATTTATCCCAACTATCATGATTATGAACCCCTTTTATCAAAAAAACGTCCCAGAAGCGATTCTGGCGCTTCTGAGACGATTACGGGATTACTGTACCCGGTGAAGCCGATAAAAATCTGTCCACTTGTCCTTTACGTTCACACGAACCGTTGTTTGCTTTACCGTGCCGTTCGAATACAGAACGAAGAACGTGAAGTCCAAGTATCCATTATGCAGCTGCTCAAGCTTGATGTTTTTGTCTACATTCGGCAAGTCTTGTCCCGGATCGTTGACCTCACCGTACCATACGTTGCGTGCGCTGTTCCGCGCAGTAAGCTGCCGGTTCAGAAGATTATTTTTCAGATACCAGGGCGACTGCGGGCTGCTTGGGATTGCGCTGCCTTGTACTTCCGTCCAAACGGCCGTTGCTGTTACGTTCGATCCCGGTTGGATGACCGTCGTTTGTGCGTTCAGTACGAACCTCTCCCCTGCCCAAAAATCGGAGTCTTGCCGATAATCAGCGTTATATTGAGCTTGGGTGATTTTCCCGGCATCTAACTGTTCTTTCAGCCAATTGTTGAAGGCAGCTCGATTGTTGTTCCATTCGTCCGTATGAGTTACTTGAGCTGTGATGCCGAGCGGCAGCACTTCAACCGTTTTGGTTACGATAACCGGATCTGCCTTGCCGTCATCGACAGTCATCTCTACCCTCCACGATCCGACCAGGAGCATATCCACGCTCGGCCCCGGTTGGTTCGTATAAGGCGGCGCAACCTGATAACTATACGATTGAGCTTGTCCGGACGGCGAAGTGATCTTAAAGCTTACGGTAAGCGTATCGTTGTCCGGATCAGAAACCTGGGCTTTGAAATTCACCGTATCCCCTTCATAAACAGGGTTCGGCGTCCAGGTAAAATCTCCGGTTGGCGGCCGGTTCGTCTCGATGTAGAAATACTTCGGCGCGCTCCAATCGCTCCAATCATAACCGTCATGCACCCGCACCCGGACGTACATCGTCACTCTCTCCGGCAGATCGACGGTCGGCGCCCAGTTTTTCGCGGAACCGGATCTTACACCGGTGTCGCGTTCAAGCGTGCCGTTCGTGCGATAAATCTGCACCTGGTATTGCGTCTGCGCGTCGCCGTCAGCATCCGAGTACGTCCACACGAACGTCGGCCGCAGCACATCAAACTTCGTCGGCTTGGCCGGGTCCGCGCTGGCGGGCGTCGTCACGTTCGCCTGCGGCTTGCGGTTGACGATCGTGACAGTCCGCACCGCTTCAGCCGGTTGGCCGAGACTGTCTTCCACAAGCAGCCGGAGCTGGAACGTGCCGAGCGTACTAAACGTTTTGGTCCAGGTTGTCCTTACCGAGCTCGCTACGGTCTCAGGTCCGCCAGTCGTTAGGTTCTTGAGATAGTACGTATGCTTGAGATTCTCACGTCCGCCGTCTTCCTTGTCCCACGATTGCGAATCAATGGTCACCGGCACGCCGCGATAGGTTGTGGCAGGCGTTGCCGTAAACGCGGCAACCGGCGGATCATTCGGCGCCGGAAGCTTTCCGATATAGATCATTTTCTCGGTGTACGTGCTCCAGGCATCATACTCATCCTTGACCGCCATGCCTACGGTGTACCATCCGGTTTCGGTCGGCGTCACCAGCTTGGTTTCGGACAAGACGCCGGATGGTGAAATGTAATAGTATTTGCGCTGCAAAATCCCTCTCGTCGCCCGGTAATCAATGCCCGTCGCCTCGGTCGAATAATTCGTGTCGCTCAGCCAGCGGTCAGGGTCATAGGAGCGGTCGTTCCATACGACTGTGCCGTTTGCGGCAACCGTCAAGTCGAAATCGCTGACCGGGCGGCGGTGAATGATCACTGTCTGCGTCGCCGTATTGGAAGACTTGCGGTAGCTGTCGAACTCGTTCCTCGGATAGAGATATTCCGGATGCGGATCGTCCATCGTTTGAGCCGACAATTCATAAACCCCGACTTTATCCATGACCGGCTGCTCGGCATTATATGTCTTGTTGTGATATGCCGACAGCCCCGACTTGCCGTCACCTGCATCCAGGAATTTGTTCGGATTAACGTGTTTGTACGTCCAGCTTGTCCGGGCCGTGATTCTCGGGTCGTTCTCAGGATCGGAATAGTTCGTGTTGTATTGCAGCCGTTCCCCGACAATGCCAACGCCCTGCAGCCGGTTCTTCCCGCCAAGCTCTGACAGATCGCGGTACGACATGTTGAAAAATTCGGTTTTGAAAATTTCCGAGAACGGTCCGAAAGTGCCGCCTGTATAGGTGTTGTCGGTTAAATCAATGACCGGCACACCGTTGAAATAGATGATATGCTTGTCCGCATACCGTTTGATCTTCACCGTCTGCCGTTCCGAAAGCGGCACATTGACATCAACGGATGCGAGCACCGTCTTGTGGCCGTTCACCAGTTTTACAAGCCGGATCCGCCAGGTATTTAACTCCACGCGGTACATATTCAGCCGATCCTGGATATTGTAGCTGAACCCGGAATAAAGATTCTGGTTCATGTCCGTGTTGAATCGAATTTGGAAATTCAGTTCAACATTCGACGAATCCTTGTCTCCCGCCAACTGTTGGAGCGATTCCAGGATGCGGAAGCTGTCGTCCTGCTTCTGTTTCGGTTCGAGGATGTACATGTACTTATATAAGCCTGTCCCTGATGGCAAGACAAATAACGATCCATCCACCATTGGTACGACTACAGCAGACCCGGTAACCCCCAAATTACAATCGTGAAAACAACCTGAATCAAGATTCGCTGCCAATACCTCTGTCTTTCCGTCGCGTCCAACCCGAATAACATCAAAGGATAGGTGGCCATTTTTGGGAACAACACCGTACCGATAACCCGCTGCGTCATGAATAACCCGACGAACATCCAAGTAGTTTTCCATTAAAGCTCGATCTCGGTAGGAATTAATCGGGACATTCTCTCTTGGAGCATAAGTTCCTGACGGGTATTGATAGACGAAATAACCATCAAAATAATGGACGCCATCTTCCATGAAGATGTCCGGAGTGTGATTCTGGGGTGCCCGACCAATAACGGTCATACTCGCATTCTTTCCACTGAATCGCACAACTTGTCCATCACTATAAAAAATCGCATTCGCAAAACGATCATAACCGAGATGATCGTACCTGAACGAAGAAATATTTGTGTTGGGGAAAGGACAACTTTGATTATCGCCCTCAAACAACAAACTGCCATCCCAGCCGAAGATTAAGAATCTGTTACCGCTGTAGATACTTGTGCAACCAAAGTATCCATACGACGAAGTCATGGTGCTGGCTTGATCCAACTTCAATGTAATGGATCCGGTTTGGTACCTCTTCTGTGCATAGCCTGCTGTTTTTGCGTCTACAACGGCGTTGTAGGTTCCATCCTTTCTTAAGAAATCGTCTACCGTATAGCGTCTAAACTCAGGGTTAGGATTGTAGCTGCCAGATATCGTCATCGTGTAGACGAAATTGTTTTTATAGTCAACCCGTGTTATCCATTCATTCTGAGCATGTTTCTGGTCGCTGCCAAAGCCGCATACCGTAATCAGATATTTTTCACCAGTGTAGCGATTGAGAGCCAAACAGCTCTTTTCACCATTTGTGATATAGAAGACCTCTTTTATGTCATCAACTCCTGCATAGTAACGGCCCATCGGTTTAACTTCAAAACCGCCGCTGCTTGGGAGAATGTTATTGGTATAAAGCTCGCTTGAACGATACTCTGTTGTGAAAACACTGTAATTTATTACACCAAGATTCTCCGGGGTGTGCGCCAGCGCGCCGGTATAAGGATTTACCCCCCATGCCTTCGGCTTGTTGTTTGTCGTAAAGTCCATGTTCCGCCAGTTGCTGTTGTTCACCAGGTTGCTTGCCGGCAGCGGGACAAGCGGCGAAACATGCGGCTCCGTTTCCTCATACGAGACGTTGAACCCGAAGGTCGGGGAATCGTTCACGATCTCCAGATCGTACGTCTTCGACGCCTCGCGCCCCCAATCTTCCCGCACATACAGGGTAAACCGGTACTTCCCGACACGCTGCGGTTTGAACTTGGCCTTGTTCTGAGCGTTCAGCGGCAAGGTGACAACAGCTTCCCCAGCAAAATTGCCGTCATTGTTCGAATCGTATTGATACGTCAGCCGCCGCTCGACAATTTTATCGCCGTCCGGCGAGTAGCTTTCATCCGTAAGCGTCAGCTCGACATTCCGGATGGATGGCGTGATGTAATCCAGCATAGGCACAGGCGGCAAGTCCGGCTTGACCGTCAAGTAATGCTTCGCCGGCTCACGTGATTTGCGGCCGGTGTTGTCGAACACTTCGAGCGTGATGATCTCCGTTCCCGGCTCCGTATACACGGTCTTGCGGTTCGTCCAGATGTCGCGGCTGTGGTCGATCGTGCGTCCCGGAACCGGACTGTAGCTGAAATCCCCGTGTATCGGCGGCGTAACCGGCCGGTCCTCCACAACCTCTCTCGGCCCGGTGATGACCGGAACCGGATCTTCGGTTACGACCTGAACCACCGCGGTTTGCGTATCGCAGGCTCCCCAAGGGTCGCACATTGTGCCTTTGGCAATCTGCGTGCCGGCGGCGGTCATCTTGATATTGCCCCAGCCGTTGTAAAGCTCAAAGGCGTTTTCCGGGATCGTTTTCGCCCAATCGGAGCTGTCGCTGAAGTCGAAACCTTTCCAGATGAGCGGATCGCCGTCCGGGTCATACGGTGTCGGTACGGACGGATCTTCAATAAAGATCAGATCCAATACTTCGCCCTCGAACACTTGCTTTACCGGAACATTTGTGCCGGGGTAAACCCACGCAACTTGGAATGAGGGCGGACTGTTTTTGCTCGGCCCGTTCACGACAAGCGTATGGGTGGCCGGCTGCTTCGTACCGCATTCCTTCGTCCGGATCTCCAGGGTTATGGTATGTGTGCCGACGGCGATCACCGAAGGATACGTGCTGTACGTGTACGAATGAACCACATTTTCTCCATTGGCCCATGACGTGTAATTACTCCGGCCATCCCGTTCGATTTTGTAACGATGGCCGTCATAGGTACAGCCGTTGAACACAAAATTCTTCGGCTTCAAAGCAAAAGGCTCTCGATAATCAATCACCGGCGGCAGCACATCGAAATCCCCGGTGAACGTTTTGACCGGCGGCGGAGGCTCGCTTCCGGGTTTGAACGACTTCACCAGTTGGTTATCATCCTCGTTCGTTTCCGCAAGCTCATTGGCGCTGTCTACGACGAGTCGGAACGTTTTCTGCGCCGTGGATGTGAACGTGTAGGTGAAGTTCATCGTAAGCTGCTGACCTTGCTGCGTGCCGCAGAACCGCTCGATTTTCAGGTTCGCCGCGCCTTCCATGACCTTCACGTTGTAGCACTGGTTCGGCAGTAGACTCTTGTGATCCAGCCGCCACTTGGCCGTAAAGCTGGCAGGCTTGCCGACTTCGATTGGACCGTTGGCCGTAATGTCAACTGCTACAAGGTTTGGCTTGTCCGATGTTTTCTCGTAGTACAAATTCACAATACACTTGTTGAAGCTGTCATCAAATGTAATGGACGGCGGTTGACCGAGATATATCCCCCCCTCCGTCTTATTCGCATTATCCGGGGGTTGGCACTTATGCGCACTTTTCGGATTATTCCCCGCAGGAGAGATCTTGTACCCGACATAACGATACTGCGGATTAGTCGGTACAGGTATGTTGTTTGTTTGGCCGACGGTCAAGTCTTTTTCCCAATTCGGAAATACGTCGTTCAGCGTTTGCCCGTCCGTTGTAAAGTGTTTGACGATCAGCTGCGGGTACACTTTGATGGTCAAAAGCGTTGAGAAATAGTAAATATGGCCAGGGTTGCCGCCGGGCGCAACGGTCTCTTCAGGTCTTGGTGCATTCAACATAGACGGGCTTAGCAATTGCAAATCGAGTTTCGCGGTTGAACCATCGTAAGTATCATTAATAATTTTTACATTGAATTCGGTAGATACTTTGTTTCTGTATTCAGTCCAAGAGTATTGGCGATACCGGGACTCGTAAAAGACGGCCTCCCATTTTGTTGGATTAGATTGAACGTAAGCAGCGGTAAAGGGAGTGGCTTCCACGTCTTTTACCTTCTGATCGAAAATATTGAAAGAGTATGGGAAAGGGTTATACCCCCCCCCCGCGTCTTCTCCAGGTCTGTATGGTGTCCACTTGCCCGCGTTATTTGCCCAGATCGGAATCCAGAACAACCCCACGAAGTAAAACTCGTTGGGCGATGCGTTCTCATCAAATTTATTAGCCGGTATCGACGGAAGACTCCCTCCGGAATCTTCTTCTGCTTTGGCAAACGGCGGCGTCACAAGAAGCGTGCTTGCAATCATAATTGCGATGAGCAGGCTTGCCAGGAAACGCTTCACACTGCTTCCCCCCTGATGCTTAACTGTATTTCAGCAGCGGCATGTTAAAACTGTCCGTCACTAATCCGATGTAGCGAATGTCGCTGTAATCAAACTTGTCCCAGTCTTTCAGGCCAAATCCGATTTCATCCCAGTTGTCTCTCAAAGAGAAGGTGCCGATGAAGCTGCCGTCGGGGTTCTTGACCCTCCAAACTTGTACGTTATGCCGATACCTTGGATGATTCGAATCTGTCAAGAAATAGATGCCGATGTGCGGGCCTCGATAATGCACCTTGAAAACAGGCTTGCCATTATGCTCATCTTCCCAAATGCGGTAGATGATATTTTCGCTATGTCCGCTTACTATACGTATCGGCAACTGCTGTTGGGTAAACATGTAGACGGCATCATTTGCAAAATCGTATGGGTTGATGATATCGACTTGATCCCCATACATCGGCAAAAACTCATCAAACGAACGCTTTTCTCCCACTTCCTCCTGTTTCGGCACATCCTTATTCCCAATCCACACATACCGACTCACCGAGTCCCATTCCACCGTCTCGCCGAGTTGTTCCGAGACGAACCGCGTCGGCACCATCGTCCGGCCTTTCGTTGCATACGGCGCCACAAGCAGTTCCTTCTTTTGGCCGTTGACATACGCCGTCTTCGATCCCAGGGTAATCGTCACTTTCCGCTCGTCACGCACGAACGTAATCGTCTTCCAGTCCGGCGTCACGTCGAGCTTCGCGCCAAGCGCATTTGCCACAGCGCGGAACGGTACGAACACGACGCCGTTTTTCGCTTCCGGCTGCACGTCGGTTGCGATTTGCCGCGCATTGTACAGCACCTTGATCGGCAGATTGAACTGACGGGGCGTCGTCTGATTGGCGGCCGCGGCCCCAATCGAAAAGAACGACAGAACGCCAACAACACCGATAATTAGCAGTCTCTTGAACATAAAGATCCCTCCATTTTGTTGATTCCTGAAATCCAGAAAGGTATAATCAGAAGTAGGAAGGGAAGGAGCGAAGCCAGTCGCTCCAGCCCGTGATGAAAAGGACTTCTACCTTTGGCGGGGTGGGGAGTCCTTTTTCCTTTTCAACGGCTCTTTGAGCCGGTTGATACGGATTCGGATCTTCTGCAATCGTTCAAGCGTATGGATGATCTGATCTAAGACGCGATTGATACCGGATACGACAAGAACGAATGCCCCAATGACCGCCAATACGGCATCCATCATTCTCATCCCAAGCACCTCCCCTCCCCTAAAATGGTGAAGGGAAAGCTCCCTTCCTGCTTCCGACCATCCCTCCCCTGGAAAGCAGGAATTGAATGTGCGGCCCGGTGTGGCTGCCGCCGTGGCTCAGCCGGACCACATCGCGCGCCGCTTGTCGGCGTGCTCGGGGGTAGATGGCTCGGCCAGGCAAGGGCGCGAGGATATACCGGACCGGCAAAGCCGGGAGGATATGCCGCAGCGGCGTAAAGCGAACCCTTGCCTGGCCGGAGGGCTGTGGTACGCTGAGACGCAAGGCGGCTGAGACATAAAACGAGGGCCGCGGCTTTCGCGTCGGCGAAAGGCAACCATCAGATATCTGCCCGTGCATATTCATAGATCGAAGGAACACGAATTGTAAATTGGAACGTTTGGATTCGCGGGAAATCCATTTCGATAACCGCGACCACAGCTGGCCCGCGAAGATATTTCGCCAAGTGGTATTCGCTGTTTTCATACAGAAAAGGGAACTGTCTTCCGGAATGTTCATCGATCACTTCAAAATGAAGGATGCGAATCTGCGACAAGACCGGGCTCCCCGGTTTGGGCTGCAGCATTTCATCCAGCCCCAGGTTTTCTTCCAGAACCTCTTTGTAGGCTTGAAAAGCCGCGTTTTCTGGAATCAGGATCGTTCCTGCATTCAGTGACTCTACAGGAAAAAGAGAAGCGTGAACCGCTTTGTTGTTCGCTGCTTTCAAGATCTGGCGCTGCTGGTCCCATAATTGGTTTTCTTCTTGCAACACCCAACACGTACAAAACATGAAGACAATTGCAATCAGATAAAAGAGCTTATCCATCTCATCCCCTGCCTTCTATCACGGTATGTACTCACTCGTGATATAGGCTTTTCCGAAGTAATGCGTCGGGAGCTGCTCATTGCTGAAATTCATGATAAACATCGGAATGCGCGGCGCTTCAATCTGAACCACCAATTCTTCGCCCCTGGGGAGCGGATAGCTGGCGTTCGTCGTGATCACAATATCATCTTCGTCGAATCCGACCGCCGTCAGGTTTTGAATGACGGCGTCCCGGACGGGACCCGTGAGCATCCCGTCCGGAGCCGCTTTTTGCGCGGCATATTCGGCGTTCGATTTTACGACGACATACAGCATATAGTCGATATGCCCCAATAGCGGCTGAAGCGCCATGAACAGCAAAAGCCACACAAATGCGATTCGCACGAATACGCCGGCCATCCCTACCACCGCCTAGTATCGCTCTACTCGTTTGGCATGTTGGATAATCGAACTTTCGGTCCCGCCGATCTGGCTCGCAAAGTATCCAAACAGAATGCCGATGATCACAAAAGCGAACGTGATCCACAGTAGTTTCTTGATCATACCAACATCAGCCGCTGATTCTTTGCGTCGGCGGGAACACCGGTACGTGTTGGTTCATTTCATTGATTTGGCCGTTCGTCAGGGTAACGATTGCAACCGTAATGATCCCGATCAACACAAAACCGAAAGTGATCCACAGTACCTTTTTAACGTCCATATTTATCCTCCTAGCTGTATTGGATTGAGCTTTGAATGAGATTCATGTACTGAAGCATCATCAAAATAACCATAAGGAAAACCAGCATCGTCGGCACGCTGCTGATGGCCGATAAATACGGCGCCTGGAAGTCTTTGCGCTGTTTGTAATGATCGGCAGACAGCTTGTCCAAGAGCGCCGAATTCTGCTTCAGGAAATCCTTTGGATTTGGAAGTGATTCCGCAGTCTGCAGGAATGCAACGACGTTGCGAATAAACTTGTGTTTTGGCGGAAATCTGCTCTCCAGCCACTTGTAAGCATCAGGTCCGACCGTCGTAAGAAGCTGGGCAAAGTGCAGAAGATCCGACTTTAAGTTTGGAAAATGATGAGCAACGTTTTCTGTGAAAATGGATAGTTGGATGTTGCGTTTGGACTTTGTCAGCTCATAGAGTCTGCAATACGCAATGAGTTCACCGTCGCGGTTCACATCAGAACCTTTTTTGCCTGGCTCCCTCATCACTTCGTTTCGAAGTTTGAGCTTAAGCCAGGGACGTTTTCGCGCAAAATCGGCTCTGCGCAGCCTCAAGATCTGAACCACGCAAAAGATGAGTGAGCCAAACGCGATTGTGTATAACAGGTACAAGACCGTGCTGTATAACAAAGGATCACCTCCTTTCACTTGTAATCCAGTGCCGGCTTTATCAGATACAAGCTGACGATCATTGCAGCAAGTATCGAAATGAGCGTAACCATAAACAGCAGCATATTAGACGCCGTACGGAACTGAAGGCTTGCATATACCGGCCAGCCCAGCAACCATACCAGGCCGCCACAGATTCCAATCAAACTGACCGCATTCCCCCAAAGTCCGGTATGGATGGCGTCGCTCATGTTTTTTTGAGCATCAAGGATGAATGAAAGCCTGAGTTCCATCGCGTCTCCCAAAGCAAACATCGATTCATGCCACGGCGTACCGGTCTGATGCGCGTAAACAATGTCCGAAATGAAAGCAACCGCAAAAGTTGTGCCTACAGCCGAAATAAAGCGCTGCGTCTCTTGTTCCAACTCGCTCGGTTTGTTGTAACTGGAGAGTACATACGAAAGCATCCGCAATGGCTTCTGCAGAAGGTTTCCTCTCCCAATTTGATCCGCCGTAAGCAATAACGCCTGCTCAATGGATAACTCAGAAAACTGCGGAAGCGTTTTGACCACGATGAGCAGGTCGTATCCGGCCTTCCGCTGCCTGAAAAAAGCAAGGATACGCAAAATGACATACTGCATCACTACGGCGATAACGGCTGATAACGCAGCGAATAAGAATTGGGTTTGCGCAGTACCAATGGATAAGTTTTCCCGTACAAAGATGTTGCCGCGGATCGGCATATCAGCCGAGATGAGAAATGTTACTGTAAATGTCCCGACAAAAAGCCCGCCCGCGA
Source organism: Candidatus Reconcilbacillus cellulovorans (assembly GCA_002507565.1). GTDB lineage: Bacteria > Bacillota > Bacilli > Paenibacillales > Reconciliibacillaceae > Reconciliibacillus > Reconciliibacillus cellulovorans. The sequence goes on along the minus strand of MOXJ01000039.1, from coordinate 21,653 downwards.
TATAGAGATAACGATTGACACTTTTGGTTCCCCGCGCCAAATACAGCAGCTGATCCAGATGTCTGTAAACAAAGGAATGCTTGGCCTGCTGTGTTGTTTTCTTGACCAATAGCCGCGACTGCCGATAAATGGGCTTAAAGCTTGGAAAAACGGCTCCGAACAGCCCGAACAGCGTAACAACATACAACGCCCACTTGAGATACGTAACGGTCACCGTCAATCATTCCCTTCGAGAACGACCTGGCACTTGCGGCTCGGTACATAGGGAGAAGGGTTGGGGTACAACTCAGAAAGCTTGATCAAGCGATTCCGGAACCGTTCAGCTGCATCTTTGTTTGCACGAATCATCCGTTGCCAAAGCGCATCGGAGATTTGAGCGCTGTATAGCCACCGCTCACGCTCCGGATCCCAGCGAATCAGATCGTGGGCCTTCACTTGATGCTCTGCATCGGGATCATATTGGATCTCGGACAGTCGTACTAGCTTCTTCTTTCCGTGACGTTGAGGCTCAAGGATGGCCACAATTTCGCAGCTTTTGAGTGTTGCCATCAAGTGGCCCTTGAGATTGCCGCCCATTTGCGCGTACACGGCGTATGCGCCCTGGTACGGAATGTCCTCCGCATCCTTCGTATGATAAGTTCCAATCAGGTTCCGGTACCCTTTCTCCCCGATAAAGTTGTAGACATTCCACTCCGCCCAGCGCATCTCGGACATGAAAACAAAGTCCGGGTCGTGTCGGAGCAGCTGAACAGCCACATCCATCAGTTCCTCGGCCGCTGCTTGAATCGGCATGATCCGATGCCGTTTTGCAAACTCCGTGTAAGGCAGCGTCGATTCCGGATGCTGCTCGATAATGGGCAACCCTAGCGAGATTTCCGATTGCTTCAGTTGCTCCGCGATCAGCGTTTGTGCAAACGTGGATTTGCCCGATTCGACTGGCCCGGAGCAAATGAAGCAGGGACTTGTCAAAACGAGATCTTTGAACAACGGAACAGCTTCCGGACTGATGAGTCCGGTTCCCGCTTGCTCCTCGATCGTCAGATGCTCAACGATCTGCCGGCGAAACGTGATGGTATTGAAACCGTCCCAAACCCGTTTCGGAACAAACATGGCAATCCGAATAAATCGTCCAGGCCAAAGTGGATCGTTGATCTTCAGCTCGGCGCTTGGATGTGAAATGTCCAACCTAACGCGAGGGTCATGCCGTATCAACGAACGCTGCAGCTGCTCAACCCGCTCAATAGAGGTAAAGGGATACGGATATGGCCGGTATTCCCCTTGATGTGCATAGCTGATCGAAGTACCGACTACTTGCATTTTGGAGCTTGTCGCAAACCTTCGATCAAGTAGCCAGGGCGTTATGACGGAGTATCCGATCCACTCATGAAAGAGCGCTGCGGTCATGTCCATTCCGCGAAATTCTTCCGGAATTTGTCCGGAAAACGGATACTCCCGCATTTGCCGCTCGATCTGCTTGAGACACGTTTGCACAGCATCTTGGTCGCCGACCAGCGCTTTCTGCGCAAGCGTAAGAAACGCCTCGTCACCCTCCATCTGCTTGCGGATCCGTTGCCGCATCTGATCGATATATTCATAAAAGTTCTGCGAGCTGGATCCTCGATAAAGTACCTTTTCCTTGAGGCTATACATCGATCTCTCCCCTATTCGAAGAGTGAAACTGTGCGCGAAAGCAACTCTTGTTCCTTTTTTGAAATCGTGAGGAAGAACGATGAATCGGTTTCCCGATGGGTTAAGCCGAGGAAAGGAAGCGTCTGCATCCCCAGCGAACTGGCAAGCGTCTGAATCGGCAGATCATCCGACCGAAGCTTGTTGCCGACAAGAAACCAATGTTTCGGTTCCACCCCGAGGTCTTCCGAAAGCTGCATAAGTTTTTGCAGCTGCAGCTCTTGACTCGGGTGAGCGACCATGATCCGGATCGCGCTGCGCTGAAGCCCGACCGCCCATGCCGCGCTATGCGGAATCGCCCCGAAATCACCGACAACCGTTTTTTCCTTGAGAACCGTGTCGATCAGGTATTCAATTTCATCCTCGGTATAGTCCATGGAAATCAAGGGATCTGTATTTCCAGGCAGATAGGTAAGTCCGGACACTTCAACCGCTTTTTTCAAGTCCTGGAAGCTGAAATTCTTCTGCGCAAGTCGAATCCGGATCTCATCGAGTGTCATGCTGCTTTTCGTCCATCCGGGATTGAAGACATTCAGCCCGAGCATAACCGCGTCAAGCTGTTTGGCGATCAGCGCTGCGATACTCGTTGCGCCCGCACCAGGAATGGCTGCGAACACGCCGATCATCGGCTTTGCCTGGATAAGCGAATCAGAAAACCAAACAGTCAGCGTATCAACCAGCGATTCAATGCCGATTCCCGGACGAAGGAACTTAATATCGTGTTGTTTCAGCAGCACCGCAATACTGTGATACCCCGCGACTGAACGTTCGTTGTAGTAACAGATCAGGTGAGCGTCGGAATACGATTCCCGCAGCGACGCAAAGTCCTTCGGGTCCGGAAGCGAATCATAGGAAAACATGACCGCATCCTTGCCGACGATCGAGGGATCCGGCATGTTCTGATACGTAATACTCTCGAACCCCCTACTTCGCATGGCTTGAATCCACAAGGGGTCGATTCCGTAACAGTAGATTTTCAATCGTATTTCTCCCTTCTGTGCAGTTCTTAAATTGAGCCATAACGAATTTGTCCAGCCCTCTGTCCGCTTCCATGATGGCGATCGCATCGTCATGGGACATCCCCTTGCGATAAGAGCGATCCATGCGAAGGGCGGAATATACGTCCGAGACGGCCGCAATTTTGCCGCTGATCGGAATATACTTTCCGTACACTCCGGAGGGATATCCAGATCCGTCGTTCCGTTCATGATGGAACTGCGCCATTTGGAGAATGATCGGCGGCAAGTTCAACTGAGAAAGAAAACGAACACCATCTGAAACGTGACGAACCAAAAGCTTTTTGTCTTCGTCCGTAACTTTTTGATTACCCTTAAGCAGTCGGTCGGGCCAACCGATTTTGCCGACATCATGCACCAGGCCGCCCAAGAAATAATCGCTTTCGTTTCCTGGATCGAGGATTTTGGCAAGTTCATACGCACAGGCGGCCATCGCATAACTGTGCTGCGCAGTAACCGGATCTCGTAAATGGATGAGCGCGTATATGGAGCTGATGATTTCGATGCCAATCACCGCCTTATCACTTCATCCGCGAAATCCAAAGCGTAAAGCCCTCTTCCAGCTTTTTCTTCAAAAGATGCGCGTCCTGCTCGGAGACGATCAGTTCGATCGATCCTATCGTTTCCGTTGCGGTAAGCCGGCCATTGCTCTTGCCGGTATCCGTATCCACGACCATGTTGCCGGCCGTCGATCTTACTGCCGCCACTCGAACATCCCGCATTACGGTCGGATCATCCGCCGCCTCGATCGGAATGTCCGTTTGATCCAGGTCAATCATGTTCGCAACCGGCGGTTGTACGGTTACTTGTTGTTGCTCCGGTCTAAAAAACGCAATGTAAACACTGTCTCTTGCTCGTAGCGAAAGGTTCACCGCAAAGATGGAGGATGAGTTGATGGGCAGCAGGATCTCGCCCTTTTTCGGATAAAAACCGTTTTCTTCAATCCACTCCGGATAAATGTAGGCTCCTTCGGGCAGTAAACCGGTTGCGACTTTTCCGATCACTTCCTCCGGATTCAGAATCGCATGCTTCGGAATGGCGCTCGAAGGTTTCCTTTCGATCTTGAGATGATGAGCTTCGATGGTCTGATGTTCCTCGATCGTTGCGGCCACAACGATGACATCCTTGGTGTCAAGCTGAGGCCCGTAAATATAGAGAAGAACCAATCCGGAAGCACCGAGAAAGAATACGAGCAAAGACAAAATCGTTCGGATATGGTTTCTCACGTTGCTCCCCGCCTTTATTTAAAGAGATTGAAAAAGCCGCGCTTTTTCTTCGGCAAAATGGCTCCGATCAGTTCATGGATCGGCAACACGCCGTTTTGAAAAGGATTGTCGCAAAGTGCTTGTTTCCAGAAATGCAGCTGCAGATCTTTTCTCTCTCTTCTCGATACGGCTTCCGTCCATTCTTTGAATCCGGCGTCGGTCGCTGTCACGACAATGTGAACAGGACGCTTCCAGTTTTTATCGTAAAGATGCGTAAGCAGATCGGCCGTCGCATCCATATCGCAGCTGTAGGCCGTCAGGATATGCAAATGGCTGCGCGCAAAAGACGGAAGGTGATCCCGCCAACGAGTTCCGAAATCGATCACCACGTATTCCCAATCTTCAAACAGCAGTTCATCAAGCTGGCTTACCCCCGGATACAGCGTAAGGTTATCAACCTTAAATGAGGTTGATGTTCTTTCGCTATCCAAGCTTCTGTAATACGTACTGGTCTGCTGCTCCATTTCGACATACACAGTTCTGTATTTCTGGCTAAGCCAGCTGGCAATCTGCAGAGCCGTAAAACTGCAACCGGTCCGCTTGATGCCGCTGAATACGGCTATGGCAACTGTTCCGATATACCGCTCGATGATTTCGGTTCGATTAGACGATGTAACTGCATCGTCATCAAACAGGTCAAAGTCGTCTACGAGTTCCCCAAGTGAGCTGGACTCTTTTCGGTTACCCGAGAAGACACCTTTGATTCGATTAAAATTGATGTCCGGAAGCTTGAGTTTCTGCCGCTCTTTCGGCGTTTCGTCATCTTGATAAATCCGCCATCTGGCGGCGTTTCCCATATGGTATTCTTGATTTATGGAATTCTGTAAACCCAGAACAATCTCAAAAGAAGAAGCCTCGTCGTCTTCTTCCGGAAGCGGAGGCGCAATGATATCGTATATTCCATCCGCCACAAGCTTCGACATGGTGATGTCCCCAGGGCTTCTTCCAGGCGCAATCACGATAACGCGGGCGCTTTTCGTAATCCGATATTTCCTGAGTCCTTTAACAATCGTTTCATCATCTGTACAGGTGATGTCTACAATGAGGACATCCATTGAGATGTTGATCGCAGATGTGATTTGAGCATCAAATTCCTCGGACTGATAATGTCCTGCCCGCTCAAACAAGATGAGATGTTCCGTAAGTTCGTCCCGGATACGTTGCAAGTAATCCGGGCTGCAAATAATCCCAACACGCATGACAATCAGATCCTAACGATTCTTGTTCAATAGAAATTCAGCTATGCATTCTTCAAGCTGATATTCCTCGTAAATATCAGGATGTTTTTCCTTGATGTAATTCGAAAACATTTCTGCGGCAATGTATTGGATATAGCAGCGTTCTCTTGCCGCAACTGCCTTCAAGGCATAATTCAAGTTACTTGGAATGACAATGGTCATTTTTTTCGTTTCGTCCTTTGACAACGGAAGGCCCTCCTATGAGATCGCTACCAGTATCATATCAAACCTCCCTTTGTTAGCAGAAGAAATTATTGTACTTCCCACATAAGAATATTATACCAAAAAAGGGAGCACAGGAATACAGAAAACATGATTTCTTGCTATTTTTTTTGTGACTTTGGTCGGATTTGTGAGACAAATGATCTACCTATAGTAATGCAATGGATCGACAGGAAAGCTTTTCACGCGAATCTCAAAATGAAGGTGCGGCCCGGTGCTCTTCCCGGTTGAACCGACTTCCCCGATCAATTCTCCCTGGCTGACACTCTTCCCATTCTTCACGTGTATTTTGCTTAAGTGGTAGTATCTTGTCTCTACACTATTACCGTGGTCAATGATGATGGCATTCCCGGCACTCCCCATCTCCCCTGCCGCAATCACCTTTCCGTCCTTGGCCGCATAGACTGGCGTGCCTGTTGGAGCCGGAAGGTCAATCCCGTTGTGTTTTTTCAACACATTCTGAATCGGGTCCGTTCGAGTGCCGAAACCCGAAGAAATTCGGTAGTGGCCGTCTAGCGGCCATCCAAACTCCCCAGCGATCGGCATCCAGCCATCGGGAAGATCCAGATCTTTTTCCAAATACATATCGACATCGTAGATCGTGTATCGTTTCACATCTTCGATTTGGTCTGCAGTAATGACACCATTTGCGACAAGCAGCTGCAGGGTTTCGTCAAATGGCCGCTCGTAATAAACAGTTATCCAGTACGAGCAGTCGTATTCCTCCGTAACCTCTTTGACATTTCCCTTATTGTCTTTCACTTCAACCGTTCGTGTGCAGGTTCTTTCAACTTTCTCTTGTTCCTCTCGCACAAAGTAATCACGGTAGCCAAGCGCATGCTCTTTGCTCGATAAGGAAAAATCCTGATTCAACACAACCGCGTCGATCGCCATGATTTTCTGCCAATGGATGCTTAACCCCGTCTCCTGGTTAATTTCATTCGCCGCATCCTTATAGTAGTTAAATTCATCCATATTTTTTCCAAGCGGAATATGCTTGAAAATCATAATGGGTCCCACAAACAATAGACCTAACACCAGGATGAATATAAAAAAAGCAATGAAGAAAATCTTGACCAGTTTCTCAGGTGGAACGAATTTGATGATGAGTTTGGCTACGGTGGCCCACATTAGCGGCCACCGCCTGCACCAAAGAGCTCATGCTCAAACGGCGATATGTCAATTTTCGCATGTATGCGACGGTTTCCAGCTACAAAGAGCGCTTCGCCCCTTTTGCCTTCAAGCAGCGTTTGAACCTCTCGTTCCGACAGGTTCATGAGTTTGGTCAGCGCCTCAACATCCTTTTCACCTTGGCCCATAATCAGCTTATAAACAGGATTGTCAATGAGGGCTTGTCCATAGCGCTGAACGGCCGGATCCATGAAGTCTACCATATTGTGCGTGATAACAATCAGTCCGCCCTCATATTTGCGGATCCGTTTGCTCGTATTACGAAGGAATTGAAGCGCCTGCGGCGTTTCCGGATCGACGAGCAAATACGCTTCGTCCACGGCAAGCAGTACGCGCTGCGTTCGGTCCTCCGCAATTTTGTTCCAGGCCCAGGTCAAAATATTAAACATCTGCGCCCGGCGTATCGATTCGTCAGCTTCCAGCAGGTTGTGAATATCAAGCACCACAAAATCACTATCAGCCTGGATGGTTGTCGGTCCAGACCAAAGGGCTTGGTCCGCACCAACAGCTGAAGAACGCAGAAGTGTTGCCAGTTCTCGCCAGTTGGGATCGGCCCCTGGCTCTTGAGATTTTTTATCAATGAAAAAATAAAGGTCGGGCAGGGTCGGCCATCCGTCATTCGGAATTGTCCGCGAATCCGTGCTCCAGGTGATGCCCTTCATTTTGTAGACTTCCTCAAGAGCAATTTCCAAAAGACCAAACTGTACCTTGGTGATGTCCTTCAAATAAAGCGAAAAGAAGGTCCGAAGCGTTTGGAAATGAAGCGATAACGGGCCTCGGGATGAAATTTGATCCGAATACAATTTATCTTCTTCATCGTCATCATCCGCGGGCACAAACCGGACCTGAAGGGGATTGATACGCCCCCTTTCCCCGCCGCCGCAGTCAATCCAGTCGCCGCGTAGACGCAGACACAGATCACGATATTCACGCTCGGGATCGAGGATGATAATCTTTGTTCCTCGCGCGTATTCATTGGCGAGAATCTTTTTGACTGAGGTGGATTTCCCCACACCGGGCCGCCCCATGATGGTTATGTTGCTGTTGGTCCGGCTGCCGGATCTCGTCCAAAAATCAACGAGTACGATGCCGCCAGATTTGTCGGTTCCAAAAAGCACGCCGTCGCCATCGTTGATACCGGAGTACACAAAGGGATACGAAGCTGCAACAGTTTCAACCGGCATATTGCGGTCCGTCATACTCGATATTTTGGGGTCAAGGATTTTAAACGGCGCAACACTTTTGAGCGCCTCTTCCTGGCGAAGCATCGGGCTTCTTCCCCGCATCCCGGATCCTGCCAACTTGGATTCAACAAATTTCTTTCGCTGGTTCAACTCATCAAGATCATTTGCGGTAATGAGGATGAGCGCAGTCAAATACATAACGCTTTGCTGCTCGCTGTCGATCTTGGCGAGCAACTTTTTGGCATCCTCAAGCTTGTCCGTGTACATCTGAACAACAGCAGGGTTGTTATTATTGATAATTTGAGCTTGAATTAGGCCGGTTTCTTTTTTGATTGACTCTACAAGGCTGAACGAATCGGTTGGACGAACATGAATGGACAGAACGACTCCCGGAAGCGTGGCAATCTGCGAAAGCCACGCAGGCTCTTCGATTTTCGTAGGATAATCAAAGACGCCAAGAACCGTCTGATACTGATCACCGAAAACAAAATGCCGCGGATGAAACTGGATGGCAGGCGGACTTAATATATCAAGAAGTGCCGTTGTCTGTGGCGTGTGCTGCGTCTTGTTTTTCTTCGCAAGGACTTTGGCCATTTCATTCCCTCATTTCAAATAGCGGTGGGAGTAACACATTAGTCTGCGGCGCGCGTTCGTAGGCCGCTTGAGTCGGATGGGTAAAGATAAACAATAGATCTCGCAGCTCTTCATCTGAGCAGATATGACTAGATAAATCTGCAGAAGTTAAACTAGAAACCAGCTCGGTTGCGCGGCGAATCAAAATAGCCTCACTCTGATGTTTCTTGCTGGTTGGAACTTCATCGAGCAAAATATAAAAGTGTCGATCAAGCGCCTCTCCTTTGACAGCCACCGATGCAGCTTGGGAAATATATTCCCCGAGCAGTCGGTTTTTTACAGGATTTTCTTCTTGGGATCGAATATGCTGAAGTTTTGCAATATAAGCATCAAGGTCAACCGGACGAGCGATTGAAATGATTTGGAACGAATAGTCGATCCCATTAAAAACTTCTTCAAGCATTCTTACCTTTCGCCTTTTTTCGCTCGGCGAAAGCAAGTTCATATTGATAGGCTGAACCCGTATCGCACAGATTAACCCGCCGTCTCTCCGATGAATAAACCCGTTATACACATCTTTGACGGGCATCCATTCTTGAGTGGACTTTTGACCCTGAACAGATGGTGAAACAGCCGGTCCAGCCGGCGGGGTTGGTTTACTCTTCTTTCCGAATATCATGATCCTTCACGCCCTGTTCCAAAATGGTAATAATAAGATTTCTGCTTTGAACTAAAATGACGATATTCACGCATGAGGTCAAAAGCCGATACGCCAAGTCGCGGATCTTTTCTGACTGCTACCAGTCCGACAGCGCCAAATAACACCAAAAACAAGATGGAAAAAAACTTCTTTGTGAACAGATAAACAATGTAGGAAATGCCGCCGCCAACCGCAGCAAACACCAAAAAGAGAAACAATTCCAAAAAGCCGAATCCTTCAAAAAACTCAAACCGCGTCTTGATGTTTCTCGGAATAAAGTACATGAAATCCTCCTAACGCATAAAACGTCGCATAAGCATCATCGAGCCGACAGAAGAAGCCGTTCCTCCTGCAGTCCGTCCGACCCCGGTTGAATGGATGTATTGTTTCAATATGGATGGAGACTTGTATGTGACCCAGAGAAACCCACAAAACAAATAAAGGTTCATCATCGGTCCGGTTCCAAAGTTGAAATAGGTAAGCGTAAAGAAAGATACTTTCACAAGAAAAATCTGCACCGCTTGAGCAAGACATATGCTGGACGTTTCACGAAGCCACGACGAAAAAGCTGTGCTTTCGGGATTCGTCAAACCCAGCGCCATAAACGATCCGACAACAGCTGCAACGGCAAGTTCAGCAGCACGGATAAAGGTTTGAATACATACAATGACAAGAATGACAAGCGCAAAGAAGATGCCAATCGCCGCGAAAATAATTGATGCCGCACCGGATAAGGTGAAGTTAAACAGCTGCTGCAACGGTGAAGCGGCATCTTCATAACCGATGCCTGGCAATTGAGCAATATCATATGCGATTGAAGAACCAAACTGATAAATCCAACGGACAAGCCACGGCATTCCGGATATGATCGCAACAGAATATGCTGTTCGAATCAAAAGGCCACCCGGATCTGAATCCGGGTCGCCATTCTGATGAAGGATGTAGGTCGTGTAGGCTTCAAAAATAACTTTGACAGTCAGTATGGAGGCAGCCAACATTTGCGCGTACAATATGCCGTTTACGACAACTGGCAGATCGAGGACTTCACCTGCTATATTGCCAATGTCAGCCAAAAAACCAAGAAACGTATTGATCGCCTGTTCAACGAGGCGTTTAATAAATTCTTCGATTGCATCTCCAATCAACCATGACAGCATGGCACAAACCTCTTAACTGTAATATGCCAAAAGCGCGGAAATCAGCCCGTCTGCACAAAATGCAATAACAGAGGCGATTGCAATGGCTTTTGATCTTTTATCCCGAAGGGCAATATCACCAGGTTCTTGCGCCCATTTTTTCATATACTGCTGCCAACCAACCATAAGCCCACCAGTTATAGGGATCAGGAGAAGCAACCATTGAGACGCATCTTTTATAAGCTTCTCGCTTCCTGTAACAATTTTGGGCGTTTCCAGATAAGTTGTAGACAGATCGGCAGCAAACATAACCGGTGCAGCAACGACCATGACAAAAAGAAGCGAGAAGAATGCCACAAAGGAACGCTTGAACAATTTCATTTCAAATTTCCTCCAAATAATCAAAGAATTTTTCCTGATCGGATTCCGGTCTTTCTTCTTGGCCCTCAGTATTGGGTTGAACGTAGTTCTGGGAAGGAATGAATACCGGGACACGCTCAATTTCGCGCATTTTTGTTACGTCATTTTCTGTAAACTCATCCCCGATCGGCCACTCACTGAGATCCGGCATGGGAACGCGCGCAGGTTGATGCCGAAGCTGCATGACGATTGCTTCATTTTTCGGGAAACGTTCAAGCTCTTCAGGAAGCAAAAGTCTCCGCCCGGTTTTTCCAACATTTTGACTGCGGGATATCTTGTTGATCGACCCTCCATCTGTCACACTTGCTCCGTCCGTATTGATCGTGTAGTTCCCGAGCTTCTTTGAGATTTCCTCAGCCGTCTTCGTACTAGAGGTCAGCAGGTACAACCATACATGACAGTTGCCTTTAATGGTCTCCGTAGCATCACCATACAACGCTTCTAGCTGCTGAAAATCTTGAACTATCAGATGCCAACGGATGCCCCGGCCGCCTGAGACGGTCAGCTTCGTCGCAAAATCTTTAAACGGCGGCATATTCCCAAACTCATCGAGGATCATGTTGACCCTGACGGGGAGCCTGCCACCGTGCTTGTCTGCGACTTTGACCAGCGCTTGATAGGTTTGTTCAACATACAGCGCCGCGAGCGGATGCCTGGTAGTATCTTCATCGGGTATGACAAGAAAAACAGCTGTTTTCTTCTCACCGATGTCTTCGAGTTTGTGATCTTGCGCGCCGGTCATAAATTGCATTCCGGGATCCGCAAAGAACCTGAGTAGGGTAGCCACCTGGCTGTAGAATGATCCGCGCATCCGTTCAGGCGCAAGCCTGGCCGCTATGAAAGCATCCCGCGCCGGGTGATCGGTCGGTAGATCCTTCATGTACTCATTAAGCGGCACGAAATCTACAGTCTGACTGCCGATCATTATTCTCTGTGTCTCACCCAGCTCGCCGAGCATTTTATACACGCTGGTCATATGCTTTTGCGCATCATCGGGCGCTTCCATTGCAACCGCAAGGGTAAGCGCTTGAATGACGGACTCCGCCCCGTTGTTCCAGGTCTGGTCACCCTTCTTTGATCCTGGTGATTGATGCACCAGCATATGACTGATGCTCGCCGCGGACTGGACGGCATCTGAAAGATCGCCCCTACGAACTGATCGGTTGATGGGGTCCATAAGGTTCCAGCGATTTCCTCGTCCTGGATTCCGAAAATCAAGCAAGACAACATTGTAGCCTTTTCGAGTCAGAAACCGGTTGGTCTTCCGAAACAGCTCACCCTTCGGGTCGGTGAGAACCATGCTTTCGCCCGCGAAACCAAGACGCCAGATCGTAGGCAGTACCCATCTTCGCGATTTACCTGAACGTGTTGTACCGATGATCAAGGTATGGAGATCGTCCACGATCGTCCAAGCATACTTTTTAGCGAGATTCACACCGGTGATAATCCCGCCTATAATGCCGGTATCTCCAAACCCCCATCTGGTCATTGTCTTGTCCATCTCGCGCTTCGTCTGCCAACGGCTTGTGCCGTATTCTCCGGATCCCGTTGCGTCCGGTCCCCCAACGCCATCCCCAATGCGGTTTTTACGATTCGGCAAGTCTCTCCAAAATTGAAGCAGCACATAAAGCGCTAAAAGAGGCTGAATAAACAGCCACACTTGCCGGTTGAACGGTTCAGTGATTACAAGTTTTGCAGCATAGTACACGTTGAATTCCTGGAAAAAGAAAGACGCTGCATCCGAACCATACTCCTTCAAGTAGTAAGGAAGCCTTACGATTGATGGAAGAACCAAAAAATCGAACAATAGGACTACTAAAACAAAACTAAGTTTTCTTTTCAAACCTATAATTGACCACTCCTTACATCTTCCGACATGGGTATATTTTCATTCTAATGGGACTACAGAAATAAATCAATCTTGAAAACTGTAAATACAGAACCCCCTTTCTTTTCGAAAGGGGGTAAGGTCTAACGTTCCCGATCTTGTTCGTTTTCCCTTTGTTTGGCTCGCGTTTTCCGCTGCAGTTCCCTGCGTTTTTCGATTTCCGATTGTGCCTCTTGTCGCATGCGCTCCTTATCCAATTCGCGCCACACGGATCTCCAAACTGAACGAGCCACCTGTTGTTCTTGTTGTAATGCAGGTTTCTCGTTCCCGCGCTCCCGGTTGAGCGAACCCCGAACGAGTGTGTCTTGCATGCTGGATGCCCCGCGCAACAATACATTCGCAAGGCGATCTCTTAAATCGTTATGGGCGTTATCCTTCGCTTTTTTGATTGCTTCCGGGTGGATGTTATGCAGCCTGGTGATCTCTTCAACGGATTTCATATACCGCTCATACAACTCTTTAAATGGCGGCTGATCCACCATCTTTTCAGCAATTTCTCTGGCTTTTTGTTTCGCCTCTTCCGGCATAAATTTAAGGGCAACTCTTCCCTTGCCCGGCATAAGCCGCGACAGCTCTTTCAACTGGTCGGAAAGTAACCGAACATCCTCCGGATATGGCTTCGGAGGGATACCAGGTTTCGTTGCGCCAATGGCCGTCATTTCAAGCTGCACTTTTCCGTATTCTAAAGAGACTTCCCGTTGCAGCTGCACAGCTTTTTCTGTGCTGGCTTTCGCAAAATCTCGCATAAGGTCACGCATGGCGGTCTTCTCTTGTAAGAGACGGACCCGTTCATCAGCATAGATCTCTTTCATAAACACTTTTTTTACGTCAATGCGTTCACCTTTGGATAACGCCCCCTTCCTTCGAACCGGTTCTTTTTCCCAAATGACAAGATGAACATGAGGATGACCCTTCTCTTGATGAAACGCAGCCACCCAGCGCAGATTGCTTTCCTTGATTCCCATTTTCTCAGCAGCCAAGGGTACCGTTAAGCGAAGGGAATCTTCCCAAGCAACGCGATCGTCGTATCCCAGGCGCTTCGCATCCGCTTCCGTCAAAGACAAAACAAACCGCCAAACAATCCCTTGATGTTCTTGCAGCTCCTTTTGAATCTCCGGCAAATTGGGCGGCTGCCGCTCAGCAGAAAACAGTCCATGACTTCCTGGACGCTCATGTGCATAGAGAACATGCCCAGCAGCTGTATCCGGATCTGGACGATGCTGCGCGGACTCAAGTTCAATACTCCCATTGACTTGTTCATGTTCGTAAACGGCACCTGGGCGCGTTCCTATGTATTTGATATGAGCCGCATTCTTCGCCTGGTTTTTTGAGGATGGCGAATAGAACGACATCTTCATGACAAAGGGCGCTTGAAAACGGCCAGCCGATTTATCACTCATCTTTATCGCCTGTCAGCTCATCATGTGGAAGCTTCACAAACGCAACAGCGCGTTTCCTGGCTTCTTCATAAAGCGCACGCGCATCTTTGCCCATGTCATGGTAGATTTGCATTGCCATATACATTGCTGTCGCCGAAGCGATTGCCGCCTTCGCATTGATCTTTGCCATTCGATCTTCAACCGGCTTAAGAACGTCGGTCATCGTTTTCCGGACGGCAATCGCAATTGGATCCAGACTGTCTTTCGCATTCTCTTCCTCAGCTGCCTTCCGAAGCAGTCGTCTGTATACCTCCGCTTTGTGCTCCCCTCTTCTGACAGCAATAGCATTAATCATTGAGTCCAATTCTTCATCAATTCTAAGATTGACTTTCACATTATACTCGCTTCCCATTCGCGGCATAAGATCACCTAACCTCGTAAATGTGGTCACAAATAAACTTAATAAATCAATATTATCTAATCTTTCGTGATCTTGCAAAGATAAAAATGTAAATATTGTGGTCATAGTTGTGTTTACTTATATTATTAAACTACCGGGCTTTGCCCGGTATGTGTGGTAACACGCGGCCACGCGCCTTATCCTGCCTTACTCAAAATACGCGCTCGATGCGCGTATTTTGAGCGGCCTTGCCTCGCTGCCGGCGCGTTGCGCCTGGCCTGCGAGGCGGCGGTTTTTTTTCCGTGCGCGATACGCCCCACCAATCGCAAACTGCTATCGCATACGAAAGTACGTCTATCAAGATCCGACCAGGCACACAAGAAGCTGATGTAGTCTGAGGTAAGCTGCCAAACAAAAGCAATGCAACTGCAACGCAAATATTCAAATGCAATGCATAATTGCATTGCAGTATGTAATGCGGATGCAATGCAAAGAGAACTCAAAGCATTGGGCAGCCGATCTTTTTCACTAAACTGCCACGTTTTTTAATCGCAACTGCGAGCAGTTGACCGTCGCGTCCGTCCGGAGCATCCACCGGCGCTCGATCACACATTCTTCCTAATGCGTGTACTAAGCATAACAGGCCCGTTACTGCAGCTGCCGGCTGGTGGGCGACGTCCTCCCCGCCTCTGGATCCACGAAGCAGGCACAGAAATCGAACATCCGTATTGGTCACCTGGCCGCATCCAGGAAGCCGGGACGCCGGCGGCCGACGAGCTGCAGGAGTTCCCCCGCCTGGCCGCTCACGTCTCTAAGAAAAATGCCGGCTTTCAAGCCGGCGGTTAGATTGATGATAGGCGAGGATTAAAATTCCATCAAATCATCAGCCAAATTACGAAGCTCTTCCTGGTCCATCTTCGTTTCGTCTCGCTCAGATTCCATGCTCGATTCATGGGTAACGCCCAATTCCGGCGTTGCCCCTTGCTTCAACAGATCCAGTACCAATTGGATTTTTTCGTTCATTTGCTGAAGCATCAAGAGCATGTTTTGATCCGTTGCCGGAGTGGCGCGCTCAGCCGAGATCACAGGCTCCGCAGCAGCTGTCCCTGACATCATAGCGCGCAAAGCCTTACGGTGACACTCGGCGATACTGCCGTTTCCGCCTTGTTCTTGCACCAGGTTAAGATAATCTGCGATGTCCTGATCATGCTTGGATAAACGGTAAGTTACCGTCCCGCCCGGTGCATAGCGTTTACCGGCCATGTTTAACCACCAAATTTCTGCTTGGCGTATTTCCAGTAGCCGAGCGCATTTTGCATTTGCGGATCCTCATCCTGAATGAACGTCAAATGAATGTTCCGCTTTTCCATCTCGGCCGTCAAGTGGTCTTTGAGCGCCTTTGCGCCACCGCCCACGACGAAAAACTCCCGGATCTCGAAATGATTTTCCCATATGGAATCGACCAGCGAAACGATCCTCCGGGCAAAGATCTGAAATTGCTCATCGATGATCGGCCGGAGATTCGCCGGCTTGCCCTTGATCGGAAACTCAAGTTCGCCCGTTTCCAGACGGCCGACGAGCTGCGAACGACTCATGTTTACGCCGTAAGTTTCGTTGACGTGCCGGACGATCTTATCCAGATAGTTTGCAATGCCTTCGGCAATGCCTTCCGATGCGTCCGAATCCGGCTTTCCATTTACGATGACCGGAATATCCGTCGTAAAAGCCCCGATATCGATTACCCCGATATGTCCTTGCCTCAGCGAAGGATTCCGAAGCCCCGTTGCCGTCTCATTGAGCATCCGGTTTAAGACGACGGCCACGCCTTCCGGAACAACGTACGCATCTTTGATGATCACTTTGACCCGTCGGTTCTTGATTGTCTCGGACTGAAATTCCACTTCATATTCCCCGATCAGTTTTTCCCGGTATCTTTCTCGGTCCTGGGTGTACTCGCTGATCGGCAGACCGCACACTACTTTGTATTCGCAAGAATGCTGGCTGCTTGGAATGTCCAGGGCGAGCATGGCAATCAGCGGGATCGTAATGAACGGGTTGTCTGCTTTCGGCGTTCCGGTGAGGATTTCATTCTCACCGTTCCTGGAAGCCAGCTCTCCCACAAAGAAGCGGCCATTTATCGTGTTGCTGGTGATCACGACATCCAGATCATTCAGCAGCCGATTTCTCGCATGGTTCTCCATTTCAATCAAGGAACCCTCGACACGGATAGCATCAATGCTCAAGTTCTTCCGCTTTTCATTGAGCATCCGTTGACTTACCGCGTTTGGAATACGGAAATACTGCTGCGGTCCAAACACGATTTTGGTGCTGTCATTCCCCAGGTCTGCACCCACGAATTTCATATCAGTTCCATCTCCTTCTATATGTACTTAAGCTATCCCTATTGTAATACAAATGCAACGCAAATGCAACGCACATTGCAATGCAAATACGGTTTTTTCATCAGAAATTTTCTGATGAAAACTGATGAACCGTCAACCAACCGCAACATAACGCATGTTTACGTGTTTTATGATTTTCTGATGTATTCTGATCTAGTATTGACGCAAAATAAGATGATATGATGGAACTCTACGAAAAAATAAGATAAACTGATGACAAAGTTTTTTAATCAGATTTCCTCAGAAAAAATCTGATGTGGAGGAAGCGGAATGTCGGATGCACCGATTCGAATGGACGAGTATTTGGTAAGCGAATTCGGCCAGGATCCGCTTTTTAGGCTGATCAAGCGAATTGGCGCTACAGACGAGTTGTTTGACGAGCATATTATGAATCTCAACCTTGGCGCAGAATATAGCACAACGGACATCGAAAACTGGTACTGTAATGATGATCTGAAGCCCGCAACAATGCGCAGCTGGATCAAAGCCCTGGAAGAGTATATAGAAGTGCGCACCGTTGGAAACAGGGGCGTTATCCGTTTGGATTACCGGGCCGTCTTCCGTGTCCGGATGGCACTCTTATTAAGAGAAAAAAATTTTAAACTGCAACGCATCTGCCAGTATGCGGGTGTGCAACCGCTGGATCCAGAAGTCATCAACTCGCGACGGAGTTTGTCCGTCCCGGATCAGACGGCGAAAGAATTCGAAGTCATGAAGGCCATCATCGGCCAAATGATGGCCGCAGGATTAATTGAGATCCGGGAAGGGATCCCAATCCTAAGAATCCAGGAAGTCATACATGCTCATCTGCAGGATGCTCAAAAATCACTTCCGGATCCAAAAAAGATCGAAGAGAAGCTGGATCAAAAGGTGAACGATCTCAGGGAAAAGCTCGATGAGAAACTGAATCAGGATCGCCTACAAGCGCGCCAGGAAAGGTTAAACAGCATCTTGACCACAAACAAGATCACGCGGCAGCTGGAGGATGAGGCAAGGGAGCTGTGGAGCAAAAAACCAGAAGAAGAACGGACCAAGAAGATAGGCTTGTTCAAACGAATTGAGGACGTGGAAGCAAAGCAGGAGTTTATCCGGAAATATGTTGCCGAACACTTTGATGAACGCTTGAGGAAAGAGTTTGAATAAAACACTCGCGGACTCTATTTAGTTTTGCATCGCGGTATGTGCCTTTGATGAACATTATGTCACGGTAATGCACGTTAATCTTCACCGTTCGGTGTGCCTTCTGAAATCCGTTTTCGTGCGCACCTTCATCGTCTCTTTCAGCATGTTTTTTCGTTCCATGGTGGCGATCGCTTCCGGATCGCCGGCGCCGACCCGATCGAGCGAGGTCCCGATCCTTTCTTCCATCCAGCGGACAGCTTCAAAGATACCCGGAACGCCTGACTTCGCCCACATTGACCACCCTCCGTTAAAGGGGTAATGAAATATCCATGCTTTAAAGTAATTTTTCATCACGGTATGTATCTTAGATGAACAATAAGTTCATTTTATGCGCCAAGAGAAAAGGACTCCACGTCCCGGCAAGGTTGAAGTCCTTTTCTCATTTGGTAGAAGTCCTTCTCATTTCAGGCAGGAGCGATTGCCCTCGTTTTTCTGCCAAACTCAATATACCATATTTCCATTTTCGCGCCATTGCTGGATGATATTCCGGATTGCTTCAGAAGGCGTCGGGGCGATCAGTTGCAGAAACGCCCAGTCTTCATCCGGGAGCGTGAGCTTGATCGTTCTCGTCGTGCCGATCCGCTTGCGGCCGGCGCCGGGACGTGCGCCGCCACGGCTGCTTTTGATATTGGTTACCTTTTCTTTTCGGATGTCGGTCGGATCTTCCTGCTTCAATTCGGGGATACGTTGCATGCGGTTATGCCATTCGACCAGGTGTTCAAACTCATTTACGCGCTCGTCAAAGAAGACTTCGAGCCAGGTCGATGTGTTGGCCCGAATCGCCATCCGAAGATATGCTTCGTTTTTGTACGGTACAAGGCTCACAAATTCTTTCGCCCGTTTTTTGAATTCCGGATTCTGGGCGGCCACTTCCGACTTCAGCATCCGGGAAACCACCGCCCGCATCCTGCGCAGCTCCTTTAACCGTTCGGGATCCAGCGTCTTCTTTTTCATAAAGGCATCCCACTTTCGATTTTGGTTACCTTAATCTTATCACAACAATTTGATTAAGGGAACTTTTTTCATCACAGCAGCCATGCCATCTTTAACCAAAGCACGGGCAATCTGATTGCGCTCCGCAAGCTCCCGGATCTCCTGCTCAATCTCCGCAAGGGCCGACTGCGGATAAACAGACAACAGCTTTACCAGTTGATCGCGCTGCTCAAGCAGCTGCAGACAGCGGATCGCATCGGCAAAAAGCTGCGCAGCCTTTTTCTTGAAGGGATGCCTCTCATACTGGATCCGTCTTTGATAAGCCGAAACGACCAGGCGCCGCCAGATCAGAAAGAGCTTCTTTACGGCCTCCGCGGGCGCAAGCTCATACGCATACGGGATAAATTTTGTGTTGTGCAGCCACACCAGGTGATCGAAAATCGCAGATTCAAGCGAATCGACAGCCGGCGACTCCATCCACACAAAAGGCCGGACCTCTCGCTTCAAAAACCGATCCCCGGCAACGTACACATACAAGCGCCCAACCCGATCGACCTGGTAAAAACGATTTTCCGTACAGATCCAGTCCTGATAAAAGATTCCCTCCGGCCGCTCGAACGGCGCGACTGGAACAGGCAGCATTTCCCCTTCGGCCAAATACTCCCGTCCGAGCGAAACAAGCAGATCCGTTTCATACGTCTCCAACCCGAACTGCTTCATCAGCTCGGAGAACTGGCTGTACACCTTCCGGTATTCCTCGAGCGAAGACACATAACCGAAATAGCGAAACGCCAGCTCATATTCCGTCTTTCCAGCCCGTGACTCCTTCGCAGCCGCCATTGCATTAGCAACCAGGCGGCGAAATTCCGGATCGGTATCGAGCAGCCCGCGCAGCCGCTTCCGCTTTTCCTGCCTCGCCTCGATCTCCCGACTGCGTTTGATCTCATCAATGCGCGTTTGGATGCGTTCGTTGAAGTCCGCCAGATGCCCGGATCTTCCAAACACGGAATACGGTTCAACATACGCATGACCGTTCAGCACCTTTTGCGCCTCGACCGCAAGACGGTATTCCCCTTCGGTCAGGTAAACATCCATTGGCGGCCGATTCCGATCAAAACGGTGCTTCGGGGCCTGCTTTTCCTCCCCTTTCTCAAACCGCAATACCGCCAGATTCTCAAGCTCCATCAGCAGCCGATCAGCATTTTCGCGGTCCTGAGCGGCGTAAAAAGCATCTTCTGCCTCATACGCATCGCGCAGCACCGTAAAATGGGTCCAGAAAGCGTCAAGCACATCCGCGCTGGGTGTGTAGCCAACATAATCTTTAATACGCCGTTTCATCATTTCGATATCTTCGCACCCTCGCATAAAGATGCCGCCCGTCACGCCCCAAGGGGATGCCTTCGGGATCCGGAGCAAATTGGGTTTGAATTGAATCGACACCGTATAATGATGTCTGCATTCCGGAATGTAGCGGTTTCGGCAAACATGGCTGATCGTCCAGCTGCCCTTCGAATCGACTACCGTCCTTTCGCCAAGTTCAGCAAAACAGTTTTGATAAAATCCCATCGTAGATCCTCCTTTCATTGATTCGGCCGCAAGGCCGATACACGCGCCCCGGCCGGCGGGCGGGGCGCGGCGGCCGCCGCCCCAGGGGGGCGGTCAGCCGACCGCCTTTTCCGATTCCTCTTCTGCTTCATCCTCAGCCCCGACTCCGAGGATGAAGTCAGCCGCTTTCTGCGCCTGGCTTGCCGCCCGGATGATCATCGTCTTGTCGTTCCGAAATTTCCTCAGCCATCCGGCAATGTAGGCGCTGCTGTTTTCGATCGTCGAGTTGTCGATGCCGGCCTCGGCGCACAGATACGCCGCGCCGAGCTCGGCGATCAATTCTTCAAAGCTGTATTTTTCATTGCCAAAACCGTCGCTGTTTGTGACGCCCTCCCGGTCAAGTCGGGAAGCATGGCCCGTCGAGTGGACCATTTCGTGGAAGAGCGTGCTATAAAATTCTTCCGCTTTCGGGAAGTCCTTCAACGGCGGCATCTGAATCAGATCCATCGAGGGACGATAGAACGCTTGCCCCGGAGCATATCGAATCTTTGGTGCGCTTTTGTATCCGGCGACGATGCGTTCGGCTTCCTCAATCGGATCATGATCGAATTCCAGAAGTTTCGGACGCCGACTTTCAAGCCCGACGCATTGCGTGTTGATCTCAAAAACGGTGTAGTATTTAAGGAAAAGCCTCGTCTGTTTGATCGTCTCGCCGTCTTTCTCTTCCTCCACTTCGTAGGGCTTCCAAAGCACGACGATGTAACCTTTCTCGCCCTTCTTCACCCGACCGCCAGCCTTCTGGATTTGCAGAAACGTTGCATATTCACCGCCAGGCGGCAGCAAAAACCGGTTAATGCCGCGATACAGCCGCTGAGTCGCCCAATTCACCGGAGCGTTCCCGCGTACAAGCCACGGCATTCGCCACGGCACAACCCCCTGATCCAGCTGCTCAATGATCCGGTCAGTAACCAGCTGATAAACATCCACCCTTGCCATCCTCGATTCCTCCCGATGATGATTGATTGCGGCCCGGTGTGGCTGCCGCCCGCGCCGCTTGTCGGCGTGCTCGGGGGTAGATGGCTCGGCCAGGCAAGGGCGCGAGGATATACCGGACCGGCAAAGCCGGGAGGATATGCCGCAGCGGCCGCAAGGCTTTACCCTTGCCTGGCCGGAGGGCTGTGGTACGCTGAGACGCAAGGCGGCTGAGACATAAAACGAGGGCCGCCGCCCCTGGCGCAGCTGGGAGCGGACCTTTCCAGGAAGCCGGGACGCCGGCGGCCGACGAGCTGCAGG
>MOXJ01000038.1 GCA_002507565.1 Candidatus Reconcilbacillus cellulovorans | reverse complement strand
CAAACAAATGGCTCCCTACTATCTCGGGCTGCTCAACGAACGCGGTTACAGGCGCGACTTGTGCAGGTACTGTTCGCTGTCGCTCGCCTCGGCGTTCGACCCGGAGCCGGAAAAAGGACCGTGGGGTGGGCTTCCGCGCCCGTCGCTGGCGGTCACGCGGATTACGTGCGATTCCCAAGCGAAAATTTTCGAACTGTGGGCGCAGACGTTCGGCATACCGTTCTATGCGCTGGAAAACACGGTGCCGATCCGCGTTCCGTCGAAATGGTGGGAACTTGTTCCTTACGATTGGGAGGAATGTTTCGACCGACATCGCCTGGACGTCGCGGAAGAAGATTATCGAGGGCTCATCCGTTTTCTCGAATGGCACACGGGCCGGACGTTCCGCGAGACGCAATTCCGAGCGATCATGCGCCGCGTCAACGAAATGGCCGAATACTTCCGCAAGACGCGCGACCTGATCGCCGAAACTGTTCCGGCGCCCGTCGCGGTGACCGACACGATGCAGACGGTCATGATTTCGCAGTGGCAACGCGGGACGGACTGGGCGGTCGAGACGGCCAAGTCGTTATATGAGGAAGTGCGCGGCCGGGTTGACCGCGGAGAGTCGGTCTGTCCGAAAGAACAGGCCCGCCTGATGTGGCTAGGTCGTGGGCTCTGGTTTAATCTTGGATTTTACCAGCATTTTGAGGAAAAATACGGCGCGGTGTTCGTCTGGTCCATCTATCTGGCGATTGCGGCCGACGGATACGCGCGGTACGGCGGCGATCCGCTTCGCGCGCTGGCCAGCCGGTTCGCGGGGCTTGAGGACATGTTGCACATGCCGCCCTGGAACAGCGATTGGATCGTTAAGGAGGCGAAGCACCACCGCATTTCGGGAGCGGTGCACCTTATTTCGGACAGTTGCACGCAAGGCGCGGGCGGGACGTATTTCATCCGGAAAGCTCTGGAAGAAGCTGGAGTCCCGGTTCTCCAGTTGCGCGCTGATCCCGTCGACGCACGGGCATGGGACGAATCGGAGGCGGTGTCGGCCATGGAACAGTTCTTGGAGCAGCGATTGGGGGTCAAACCGCTATGACGCGTTCGGCGCTGGAAGGCATCATTGTCGTCGATTTCACCCAGTTTGAATCCGGGACGGTGTGCACGCAGACGCTCGCCTGGCTCGGCGCGACGGTGATCAAGGTCGAACGACCGAAAATTGGGGAACAGGGGCGCGGTTCATCCGCCGACAAGCCCGGGGAGGATTCCTACGGTTTCATTTTGCTCAACTGCAACAAAAAATCGATCACCCTCGACGTCAAACATCCCGAAGGCAAGCGGATCGCTTACCGCCTGATCGAGAAAGCGGACGTGTTCGTCGAAAATTTTTCGCCGGGCGTCATCGAACGGCTCGGATTCGGCTACGACGCCGTGCGCGCCCGCAATCCGCGCATCATTTATGCCCAGATCAAGGGATTTGGCAGCGACGGGCCGTACGCGCATTTTCCGGCGTTCGACGCGATTGGCCAGGCGACGGGCGGGACGCTCAGCATCACCGGCGAACCGGACGGCCCGCCGCTGCACGCCGGCACGAACATCGCCGACAGCGGCGCCGGTTATCACTGTGCGATCGGCATTTTGGCGGCGCTCTACCAGCGGACCGTCACCGGCGAGGGTCAACGCGTCGAGGTAGCGATGCAGGACGTTATGATCAATTTCAACCGTTCGGCGTGGGCGCGGCAGCTCATGACTGGCGAGGAAGCGCCGCGCGTCGGCAACGAAATGCCGATGGCGCCCGTCGCGCCCTGCAATGTCTATCCTTGTAAACCGGGCGGCAAAAACGATTACGTCTTCATCTACACGTCGCGCTGGCCGGGCAGTCCGCAGTGGCGGAAACTGCTCGAAGTCATCGGGCGGACGGATCTGGCGGACGATCCGCGGTTTGCGACGCCGGAGTCGCGCTACGAGCATCGCCGCGAAATCGACGAGATCATCAGCGCTTGGACGCGCGAACGAACCAAGCGGGAGGCGATGGAACTGCTCGGCTCCGCAGGCGTTCCGGCGGGCGCGGTGTTCAGCACGCTCGACCTAACGAACGACGAGTATTTGCGCAAACGCGGCACGATCGTAACGATCCGCCATCCGGTGCGCGGGGAGTTGACGTTTCCCGGCAATTCCATCCGTCTGTCGGCGTCGTTCGTGCCGATCGAGCCGGCGCCGCTATTGGGGCAGCATAACGAGGAAATTTATCGAGACATGCTTGGTCTCGATGACCGGGAGCTCGAAGCTTTGCGACGCGAAGGGGTCATCTGAACGTTGGGCGGAACGACGCAGAACGTCGCGCTGTATCGGATTGCGCTTCCGACGCCGTACGCCGTCGGCGACGCGAACGTTTATCTGCTCGAAGAGAACGGACGGCTGACGCTGATCGACGCGGGCGCCGACACGGACGAATGCTGGGATGCGTTCGTCCGGGCGCTCGCAGGATTCGGGTTTGTGCCGTCCGACATTTCGCAGGTTTGGCTGACGCACACGCATCCCGACCACGTCGGCCTGATCGGCAGGCTGACGGCCGTCCGCGATATTCCTGTTTTCGTTCATCCGAAAGGTATTCCGTCTTTGACGTGGGACGAAGCGTTTCACCGGATGCGGATCCGCTTTTTTGAGCGTCTGTATCGTGAGATGGGCTGCGGGGAGGCGGGCAAGCGGCAGGTCGGGCGGATGGAAGAGACGTTGAAGCGACGCCTGAAGGAGTCTCGGGTGCCGAAGGATCGGGTACGGCCGTTTCCGGACGGTCGGCTTTCGCCGAGTGTCGAGTTATTGGAAACGCCCGGCCATGCGCCCGATCACGTCGCGTTCCGGCTGGCGGAGTCGCGGAGGCTCATTGCCGGCGATCTGCTGCTTCCCCGCGTCTCGAGTAACGCGTTCGTCGAACCCGACGCCAACGGCAACCGGATTTTATCGCTGGTCGAATATGTTCGGTCGCTGGAAGCGTGCGTTGCACTCGACGTGTTGCGCGTCGAACCCGGGCACGGCGAGCCGGTCGAAAATCCGCGCGAGTTGGCGCTCTACCGGCTTCGACGGATCGGCGAAAAGGCGGAGGCCGTCCGTTCGTTGGTGGCGCAAGGGATTGCGACGGCGAACGAGATCGCGCTCAGGCTTTATCCGGCGCAATACGAGACTCAATTTTTCGCCGTGATGTCGGAAGTGGTGGGATTGTTGGATTATCTGGAGTTTCATCGGTTGGTCGAAAAAGAGTTTCGGGAAGGTGTTTGGTTCTATTCCTGTTCTCTCTAGGTGGGTTTCGTGAGTCTTTCCGAAAAGATCCGACCGGTCGATCCGGATGTTGTTTCGCACGTGCGGGCCGCCGGATGGCCGGTCGGATTTTTTTCCAGTCGACAAGCTGACGAGCTCAAGGATTCAGGTAAAGATTTAATTTGATTGTGTAGGATTTAATAGAATTGTGAGGATCAAAATTATAATTCAATGTAGATGCATAGACACAGAACCGTAACAATAGGGTTAAGGAGGGTAGAAATGAGTTGGAAGAGATGGCCCACGTCAAATCGTTGAGTCCCAGGGAAAAAGAAGTAGCCCTGTTGATCGCCCGAGGGTATAAAGACGAAGAAATCTCCAAAACTCTGTACATCAGTCGGCGGAGAGTCGGCGAAATCATTTACGCCATCAAAAACAAATGGCAAGTCCGGTCCAGGGTGGAGATCGGCATTATGGTCTATCGTCTCGGTTGGCTGGTCTTAGATGAGATGCGGATGGAAGGATGATGAAATTGAATTCGAAGAAGAAAAAACCGTTCGTGAACCCGCTTTTGACAGGTTTGCTCGCAGCGGTAGTGATGTGGGGGACTTTTGAGATACCGGCGGGAGCCGAGCAGACGCAATCTGCGGTGAGCGATCGCTCTTTGGTCGTTTTTAAATCCGGCCGCATCCCCAACGGCGTAGTCGAGGCTCTTTTGGCCCGTTCAGGCGTCAAGGTGACGGCAATCCCGGACATTGGGGTTGTGGCGGTGAAATCGGAAACACCTGGGAAAGGAGAGTCAATAAAAGAATTTCTTTTTTCGCGGTTCGGCCGGGACATCGAAGTCGTGGGGGAGGATTTTGTCCTAACCCTGAAACATGATCTCAACCGGCCGGTGGGGGAAATGTTATCTCTATCGTCGGTGAGGTTTGCGCTTGAAGATGTCGCTAAAAAAGCGGGTGCAAAGACCGATGAAAGCGATGTCGCCGCTGCTCCGGCGGTAGACGTCTCGAAGGCAGTTCTTTACCAACAATGGGGATGGGATATCCGGCAAGTGACCGGAAACGGAAAGAGCTTCGAAATCCAACCGGGCAACCCCCAAGTCAAAGTAGCAGTAATCGACAGCGGCATTGATCCCAACCACCCCGATCTCAAAAACAATTTGGTGTCTACTGGTCGCTCTTTTGTGCCGGGCGACCCCAGCACCGCCGATGATTTTGGCCACGGCACGATGGTGGCAGGAACCATCGCTGCCAACGGCCTGCTTCTCGGCGTGGGACCCCGTCTGGGCCTGATTCCGTACCGGGTCTTTCAGAACGGTGATGCTGATTCGAATTGGGTGATTCAGGCGATCATTCAGGCGGTCAAAGACGGAGTCGACGTGATTAACCTCAGCCTGGGCACTTATAAATCCCTGAAAAATCCGTCGGACAAGGCTGTCCTCTTGGCTTATGAAAAAGCTGTGGCCTACGCTCTCGCCAACGGAGTCATGGTGGTCGCCTCCTCGGGCACCGACGGGTTGGATATCGGCAATCCGGCCGTTCTGGCCGCTCAGCGGGGGCAGCCCGGCGACCTTCAAGTTCATGCTCCGGGAGGGTTGCCCGGTGTTCTCACCGTGGCGGCCACGAACCGGGATCAGGGTCGGGCTTTTTACTCGAACTACGGATGGAATGTCGACATCGCTGCACCAGGCGGGGATTTTGGCCCCTTATGGGAGCAACAACTCATCGCGGATGTCCGTTACATGTGTTTGGTGACTTACCCGACGAATCTGCCCCAAACCCCTCTGAGTCAGTGGGCCGGGCTTCCAAAAGGATATGAATGGATGATTGGTACCAGTTTGGCGGCGCCGAAGGTGGCAGCGGCGGCTGCGCTGGTCATTGCACAAGAGAAGGAGAAATGGAAGAAAGTAGGTTATCCTGCCGGGGTGAAGCTGAGAAACGCTCTGCGGGTGCGGGACATCCTTGAAAAATCGGCGGTAGACATCGGTCCCACTGGCCGAGATTCACAGTTTGGCGTAGGACTTCTGGATGTAGTCAGAGCTCTGCAAGCCGTGCGCTGAATTTTCAGACAGCAAAGGAGGATAAATATGTCCGTATCATGGGAAACAGACGGCATTACGCCGCCTTGGTGGTGGCGGGCTTGTTCGCTGCGGGAGCGACGGGATCTTCTTGCGAATTTGGGCCTTCTTTCAGCTTTGGAGCAGGGGGAACGGGAATTGGTGGAACAGTGGCGGAAGCAGGCCCTTTTGAAACAGGAGGAATTATTCCAAAAGCGTCTAGAAGCAGACGGCCTGGATGTAGAAACAATGGCCTCTTTGCTGTTTCTTTCGAAGAAGGGATCCGGCGATGGATTGCGATCCTCTCCGGTGAGGAAAACTCTGTTTGGGAATGCGGCCGATCCCGAGTGGGCGGTGGTCTTTCGTGAAGCGATGGGGCTTCTCGAGCAAGAAGAATCGGACGCCGTCCAGTGTCAGGGCTTGGACAAAGCTGTTCGCCCTTTTTTGCTTTTAGCTTTCCGGCGGTGGCGGGAGCGTTTCTTTTCGGATTCTGAAAACCCCTGGATTCGTTGGGATGCGGTGATTCAATCAGCTTTGGAAACGATGGCCGCGCAATTGGTTCAAATCGCTGCCCGAGCTTTGGTTTTGGAGTTAAACGTCTGCCGGCTGCGGGAACAGTTAGAAGGCGGGACGCCTCAGGAGCGCTACCGGTCCTTCCTCCGGCTGCTTCAAGATCCCCGGTGGCTGTCCGGTTTTTACGACGAATACGTCGTGTTGGCCAGACTGTTGACAGTGCGTACCAAATTTTATATTCGTCACGTGACCGAAGTTTTGGAACGGTTTTTGGCGGACCGAGAAATTTTGTTGGATGCGTTGAATCTGGATCGCTCGCCGCTAGTTGAGATTCGCCCGGGGCTAGGGGATTCCCACCTGCAAGGGCGGACAGTAACCCGTCTCCGATTTGCATCGGGGAGGGTGATCCTGTATAAACCCCGGTCCTTGGCGGGGGCAGTTCAGGTTCAGCGTCTGCTCACCTGGGTCAACGGCAAGGGATTTAAACCCGCCTTGATGACCCTCCCTATTGTAGACAGGGGGCTGTATGGATGGGAACCGTTCATCGAAGCGAGTCCTTGCGCCGGTGAGGAGGAAATACGGCGGTTTTACCGACGGATCGGCGCCTTGACGGCGGTGGTCTACGCCATACGTGGCCAAGACTTTCACTTTGAAAATCTCATTGCCTGCGGAGAACATCCGGTTCTCGTGGACTGGGAAGCGATCTTCGTGAACCGGCCGCCTTATTCGTTCACCGATACCGCTGAAGTTCGGGCAAAACAACAAATAGTAGATTCTGTGCTGGGCACTGGCCTCCTCCCTCTCCTGTTGGTTCAGACGGTCGACGGGGCCGGGGTGGAGTTGAGCGGGTTGGGGGGCCGGGAACAGATGTTACCTCGTCCAGTCCTTCAAGTAGAAAATGAAGGGACGGACGAAATGCGTTTTGTCCGCAAGCCCAAAAGCATGGAAGCGGCCGTGAACCGTCCTTGGATAATAGGGCCTGAAGGGCCGGTGTACATGGAGGCGATCGATTTTGCGGAGGAAATCGTCGCCGGGTTTCGAGAGACCTGTGAAATTTTGATCACCCATCGAGAGGAGCTGCTAGCTCTAAATGGGCTGCTGGCAGGGTTCCGAGAAGTACCGGTAAGGGTTTTGGTCCGGGCCACGCAACATTACGCGAACTTTCTATTGGAATCTTGGCATCCGGATTATCTGAGGGATGCCTTAGATCGGGAAAAGCTCGTAGACCGGCTATGGTATGCGCCGGTGGACTCCAGGTTTGTACTCGCTGAACGGGACGATATAATGGAGGGGGATGTCCCGTATTTTACAACTATGCCAATATCGAAGGACGTATCGGACGGGCGGGGAAGAAGAATTCCGGACGTATTTGCCAAGTCAGGATTTGAACAAGTCGAGGAACGGCTCCGGAATCTCACCATCCAGGAAGTCAACCTGCAGAGCGATTGGATTCGTTTTTCCCTCGTTGCCCTCCGTGATCGGGAGGAGTCGGTTTCGGCCGGCCGTGGACTGCCGGAGGAGATTCAACATGTTTCCGTCGATACCGGGGTGTTTGTCGAGGAGGCCTCTACGATCGGCCGTTATCTGGTGGAGAGAGCGATCTGGGGGCCGGATCGGAGAGATTGCACCTGGATCGGGGCGGGTGTCAATCACCGTGGGCAGTGGAGTGTGGCTTCCATGGATGCCGGGTTATATAACGGGGTGGCCGGTGTTGCCCTTTTCCTCGGCTATCTCGGGTGGGTGACCGATAACGAAACCTTTCGACAGACTGCCCGGGCGGCAATGGAAACCGCTCTGCAAAAAGCAGTCTTTCTTACCAAATTTCCTTCCGCCTTTTTTGGTTTGGGATCGGTGCTGTATGTCCTCTCTCACCTGGGCCCGATTCTCGGCGAACCGCAATGGCTGGGGGGGATGGAGGAGATCGTTCGCTTGATGGGCCGGGCGGTCGAAGAAGACCGGTATTACGACCTCCTTTCCGGCGGTGCGGGGGTGATCCACGTCCTGTTGAACGTGTATGAGCAATTCGGTCTGCCTGCAGCCCTCGAAGTGGCCTCTGCTTACGGCGACCATTTGTCCAAAAATCGTCGGGCGAGCGGAGAAGGAGCCGCATGGTTCGGAGAGGGAAAAACTGATCGAGGATTGGCGGGAATGGCTCATGGCGTTGCGGGAATTGCTTGGGCACTCTTGCGTTTGGCGGCGGCTACCGGAAAAGAGGAATACCGGCGAGCGGCGGAAGAAGGACTAGCATATGAACGCTCCTTGTTTCATCCCGAAAAAGGCAATTGGGAAGATCGGCGATTCGCAGGAGAAAAAGCTTTCTCTTCAATGGCTTGGTGTCACGGAGCCCCAGGGATTGGCCTTAGCCGCCTTCTGTCCTGGGATTACGTTCCTCCTTCCCGACGAGCGATGATGGCGGAAGAGATTCAGACCGCGGTATCCGCTGTCCTCAGTCGGGGGCTGGGCCGCAGCCATTGCCTATGTCACGGAGATTTGGGCCAAGCGGAGTTCCTCCTTCAGGCCGGTCGCCGATTGGGCAATCCCGACTTAGTGGCGAAGGCAAAGCGGATCGGGATTCAGGTAATGGAAGAAAAAAAGAGGACGGGAAACTATCGTTTAGGAACGCCTCAGGGACTCCCCAGTGCGGGTATGTGGTTGGGGGAGGCCGGGATCGGATACCAATTCCTTCGTTTGGCTCATCCGGATCGAATTCCGTCGGTCATGTCTTTAGAGCGTGCAGGGATCCAATTAGGGTGGGAAGAGGAGAGGAAACATGAAGCGGAAAGGTCATAAGCTTTTTTTTGATTACCTTGCAGCATGTCTTCAAGGTATCGCGGGACTCGTCCTGATGTGGGCGTTTCATATTCCATGGAGCGCGCTTTTGGATGTGGGAAGTCCATGGAAAATATTTGGTCTTGGAACGATTGCGGCGTTTACAAACATATCATTTTTATGGTTAATATATAAATTATTTCCAAAAATTTTTGTGAATCTCGATGAGGAAAACCAAACTCTTGCCGTTTATTTAACTCAACTGAGTCATGTCCATCTCTTTTCTCTCATGTCATTGACTTCCTTAGCAGAAGAAATTTTTTTCCGTGCGTTCATCCAAACGCTATTGATTCAATGGTGGTCTTCGGTTCCGCTGGGAATAGGGGGAGCCGCAGCAGTCTTTACAGCGTTGCATGTTCGATTTTTCAAGACACCTGGTCTTTTGTTGTCAGGTTTTATGGTTGGATTATCTACAGGTTTTCTTTTTTGGTACACAGGTAATATTTGGGCGTCGGTTTGGGGGCATTTTCTATACAATGTTTTACTTGTTATTATAAGCAATATTTTAATAGAAAAGAGGAAACTTGTTGATCGAGAAGCAGTGAGTGGAACGCTCCCGGGTCGGACCGAATTCGTCGGAGAGACAAAGGATGTGCCCAACAATCATTTAAATTTGAAACGGGACTGGAAAAATCAATGGAGTCGTTTCGTTGTAGGCTTTATGGTCGGACTTGTGATCACGATCGCCGTCCTTGTTTGGCTCACGCGATAGGTCTTGCATCCTAAAATCCGCTATTTTGCGAAGTACCGCCGGGTGAGCGGCCTCGCTACGATTAAGGTAGGGGAGGGGGGCGACCCCGAACCTGCACAACGTATTCGGAAAGGAGGCGATTGGAAGTGACCCGAGAAGCCGTTGTTCAAGCCTGGAAGAATCCGGAGGCCCGTGCGGCTGCGACAGAACTGCCGGCTCACCCTGCAGGACCTGCTTTGGTCGAGCTTGGAGACGAGACTTTGCAGGAAATCATCGGGCGCGGAGACGTTCAGGCGGAGACAACCCCCTTTTGCGTGGGCTTTGCGGTAGGATTGAGCATCGGCGTCGTTTTATCCGTTGTAAAGTGTTAAATGACTCGATCTATTTCTATTTAAGGAGGGATTCTCGTGGAAAGTGAACAAATCATTCTTGCGTGGAAAAATCCGTCGTATCGGGCTACCCGGGGGGCAGCGGTCGATCACCCGGCGGGTGAAGCGCTGATGGGAGTCGACGACGACGAATTGGCGCGCATCTATGGTGCGGGCGACGTGCAGGCGGAAACAACGCCCATTTGTGCAATCGCCGCCACGGTTGCCGCCAGTTCCGCTGCTTGCGCCGGTGTAGGCGTCGGCATTGCGGTCGGTGCGACGATCGTCTTGACGATCAAGCGTTGTTGAATCGGGAACGTCGAAAACCGAGAGGCGGTCCTCCTTTTCTTTGTTTCAGGGGGACGCCTTTTGGTTTTTACTCAAATCCTCGCGTCCCACTGCTAGACATGCCGCCAGCAGTGCGCCTCCCGCACACGTCGCATACACGGTCGGATACGATCCCAGATCGGCCACCGGTCCCATCGCGATGCCGCCCAGGGCGACGCCGAGGTCCGCGGAGGCGATGAACAGTCCGAGCAGCACGTTGCGCGCAGTGTTCGGAAGCTCAAACGTCAGATGTGTCATCAGCGTCGGATACAAAAGCGCTTGTGCGATCCCCATCAAAACGGCGGCTGAATAGAAACCGAACGGCCCCGTCCAGCCCGCAAGCGCCAAAAGACAAGACGCTGCGGCGACCAGCGAGAGCAGTCCGGCGATCAGCCGCCCCGGCCATCGTCCGCCGGAAGGAATCCGTTTTCGCCAAACAAATCGGACCGTCACGACCGTAGCGGCCTGTAGCGCCAAAAATATTCCTGCGTCGTATTCGCCTAACTGCGCTGCGTAAAGCGGAATAAAGGCGGACACCGCTCCGAATGCGACAGAGGCTGCGAGCATCGAAAAGCTGCAAACGAGAAAATCCGGATTCCCCAAAGCGCGCAACCGTTGCGACCGATGATTCGTCCCGTCGTCGCGCGAAAGCGTTTCCCCGGCGCCTTGCAAATGCGGGACGGCCACATAACCGACCGTTCCGACGGCGGCCATAAGCGCGAACATCACGCCGGCGTAAAGGAATGTTTCACCGATTTCCCAGATGCGGATTCCGGCGACCGGCATCACGACGGCGGGCGCGTACGTGCTCAGCGAATAGAGCGATACGCCGTGCGCCCTCCGGTGTTCCGGAAGCGCGTCGATCATGCCGATTTGCAGCGCCATGGAAAAACAGGCCGTGCAGCCGCCTTGCAGCAGCCGGACGGCCAGCAGGCCGGCCGGATCTGCGAACGGAAACACCGCCATCACCGGCATATAGGCGATCAGCGTCGCGCGCAAAAGCGGCCCGGCGCCGTACCGCCGCACGAGATATCCGGCCCAGGGACGGGCGACCATACAGGCGAGCATGTAGGCGCCCGTCACGATGCCGGTCGTCGCGTTGCTCGCTCCCGTCGAGGCCGTCTGTAAAGGGACCGTCACATGGGTGACCGCATTGGCGCTGAAAAACAGAAACGTCAGCAGATAAAGAAGTTTGAATGATCTCGGTTCCAGCCGGTCCGACTTCAAGACGACGCCCCCTGACGATGATGCATGTCCGCCACACCTTTCGTCATCTTTGCCTCTTCTCTGATGATTTCGGCGTTGACGGCAAGAGTCGATTCCGGTACTCCCAGCGAGTTGATCAAATCCGGCTGATAGTTGGCGACGTCGCGCGGACGTTCCGACCACGGGCGCAAGCGCTGGGCCATGGCGCGGACGTCGTCGATTCCGGCGTCGTATGGAAATACTGGTCCTTTCATCCAGCCGTCGTTGAACAGCGTGTGGACGTAGCGTTCGCCGCCGTCGGCGATCATGCAGACGACGAACTGATCGGGTTCTATTTCCAGGGCGATGCGAAGCGCAACAAGCGCACAGGCGGTCGGCCTTTGCGGCTGTGCTTGACGAATAAAAAAACACAATAATATACTTCTTAATCGTAATAATTACGATTAAGGACAAGGCGGGTGAACGCGGGTGAGGCAAACCTTCGATTGCCTGATTGTCGGAGGCGGCGCCGCAGGTATCGGCATGGGGTGCGTACTTCAGGACCTGAATGTCGATTTCAGTATACTGGAAAGAGGAGAAATAGGAACTTCTTTCCTGTTATGGCCCAAGGAAATGCGCATGATCACGCCTTCTTTCACAAGCAACGCTTTCGGCATGTTGGATCTGAACGCGATCGCCCTGCAGACGTCTCCCGCTTATACGTTGGGAACGGAGCATCCTTCCGGTGAAGAATATGCCCGTTATTTGCAGGCGGTAGCCGATTACAGAAAACTTCCGGTGCAAACGGGAATCGACGTGACGGCCGTTCGACCCGTGAAAGACGGTTTCGAACTGGAAACGTCGCGCGGAACATGGTTCAGCCGTTTCGTCGTCTGGGCCGCCGGAGAGTTTCAGTATCCGAAGATGGACGGATTTCCGGGAGCGGAGTATTGCGTTCACAGCAGCCTGGTCCGGGAATGGAGCGAACTTGAAGGTGAAGAAAGGGTCGTGATCGGCGGTTTTGAAAGCGGAGCGGACGCGGCCTTCCATTTGAGCAGACTCGGGAAAAAAGTCACCGTCATCGATCGCGTCGATCGATGGACGAACAAGAGAAGCAGTGATCCGAGCGTCGAATTGTCTCCGTTTACGAAAGACCGCTTAAGGGAAATCGCCCGGGGACGCATTTGTTGGCTGGCCGGTTACGAGGTTTATAAAGTCAAAGTTTCCGTAAAAGAAGGGTATCTCGTCTACTGCAAGAACACATCCGGGGTACGACGACGCATCGTGACGAGGCATCCGCCGATTCTCGCGACCGGATTCAAAGGTAGCCTCGAACTGGTTCGGCACCTGTTTGAACAAGGGTCCCGGGGCGAGATTCTGCTCAATGAACGCGACGAGTCGACCGTTACTCCGGGATTGTTCGTTTCGGGGCCGGGCGTCACGCATGAAAATCAGAAGTTCTGTTTCATTTGTAAATTCCGGCAACGTTTCGCCATCATCGCCGAAACGATTGCGGAGCGGTTGGGACGAGATACGGCCGTTCTGGAGGAATACCGGAAGCGGGGGATGATGCTCTGCGATTTGTCCTGTTGCGAGGAGGACTGCAAATGCTGACCGAAGCCTGCACGATGTGCGGGTGGCAGGTCGGCGAATGAACTGGACAGATTTTTTGCCGATCTGGCAGGAAAAATGCGGGTACGCGTCGAATGGTGATGATCATGACCATTCAGCAAACTTTTCTCTAATTCGAGTGGATATGGTTCAAATCAAAGCACAGAAAAAATCAGAGCAATTTATCGTCAAGAATCTTCAGCGCGTGAAGCGGTTAGAAGGCATTTTCCTTGCTTTTTGAAGTCGGTCTACAACGTTAATGGTTCGAAACACATACATATTTTGGCCGGGAGGGACAAAAAGATTGTCGCATCAGAGTTCTGAACAGCAGGACATCATCAAATTGAAACTGACCGCTATTTTCCGTTATCTTCAGGCCCTAGATCAGTTGCGAAATCCTGTTGAAAGGAATATTGAGGATCAGCTCTGGAAACTGTGGTTGCGGGATCTTCCAAATCACCCCGCAGTTCAAAGGGGAATGGTTTCTTCTAACTCAGAGGAAAGCGAGGATTATCTTCTAAAAGTACGAAGGCCGAGGTTGACGGAAGCGCCCCGTCCTCCCCAGGAACTATTTGAGTGGCTAGAAGATGGATGGGAAAAAGTGGATGGGGTAGTGAGGATTCGTGAAGAACGCATTTTGAAAGATGATGAAGGAAAAGATGTAATGATTCGGTTTCAGGATGATACAGAGCGAGTAAAAGTTTACCAGAAATGGGTGGAAAAGCGGAATCGGTGGGTGGAATCAGAAAAACCTGCCCGTCAGGCGATGGATATCTTTGAAAGACTTTATGCGCTTCATTCTTGGATCGAAAGAGAATCGGAGCAGGTGGAGCTGGTCATTGGAGAAGGGATACTTAACTGGCCGAGAAAGGACGGAACGGACATATATCATCCTATACTTCTGCAACGAGTACAGTTATTGTTTGACCCATCTATACCGGAATTTACGATTATGAACACAGGAAATCCTCCTGAACTGTATAGTGCTTTGTTTCGCTCCATTAATGAAGTACCCGGCCAGTTACTATCGGAGTCAATCCAGGATTTAGAAAAAAATCAATATCATCCTTTAGGAGGAGAGGAAACCACCCAATTCTTAAAGGAGTTCGTACTGCGTTTGTCCCCTATCCATGGAAAGTTTATCGAGAAGAAAGATGATTCGATATCACTAATGGCTCCTACCATTAGACGGGATCCTGTGATTTTTTTGCGTAAGCGTAATCTCGGATTTGCAGCGGCGTTAGAAGCAATTCTCAAAGATATACAGGAAAGGAATATTTTTCCAGAATCTTTAGTCAATATGATTGGGATCAATACCGAAAGGGATCATGGTTCCCAAAAAGAAAACTCTTATTCATTTGATGTAAACGGTGAAGATGAGCATGTGCTGTTGTGTAAAGAGGCCAATGCTGAACAACTTGAAATTGCACGGAGATTGGAAAAATACGGATCCGTATTGGTGCAGGGACCTCCCGGTACAGGCAAAACGCACACGATTGCTAACTTGTTGGGGCATTTGCTTGCTCAAGGGAAAAGCGTGCTAGTTACTAGCCATACCTCCAAAGCGCTGAGAGTTTTGAGGGATAAAGTGATAGAACCGCTTCAACCTCTTTGCGTAAGTGTTTTGGACAACGACACGGAGAGTCAGCGGCAGTTGGAAAGTTCGGTGGATGCCATCACCGAGCGGCTTTCGTCTCTCGATGCCGATAATTTGGAGCGCGAAGCGAACAGTTTGATGAAACAGCGAAAAGATCTTCTAAGAGAATTGAGGGAAACCAGAGAAAAGCTAAAACAAGCAAGACAGGATGAATATCGGAAGATCATTCTCGCAGGAGAAGAATATGATCCATCCCAAGCGGCACGGTATGTTGTGGAGAATCAAGAAAAGGATTCTTGGATTCCGTCACCGGTGGCGTTTGGTGAACCTCTTCCATTAAGCCATGAAGAATTGGTTGAACTTTATTATACAAACACCGCATGGACTGGGGAAGAAGAAAGGGAACTTGGGAATACTTTTCCAAACACGCAAGAATTGCTTCATCCATCTGATTTTGAAAGATTAGTTCAGGAAAGAGCAAGACTAGCAGAGCAAAATCTAGGTTATCGGACGGATTTATGGCAAGAGATGCCTCTGGACGTTCTGCCGGATCATCTTTTAGATTTAATGAATCGTTTGAAACAAGCTGTTCAACCCTTGCTCGATGAATCGGAGTGGCGGATGAGAGTTTTTTTTGCGGGATTCGAAGGAGGAACTGAACAAAAGATATGGGAGGAATTAATCGAGGAGATAAATGAAACTTATAATTTTCATAAAAAAATTAAGTCAAAACTATTGAGATATAATATTGATATTTCCTATATGTTGTGTAATGAAGAGACAATCTATTTGTTTGATAAAATTATTTCATACCTAGAAAAAAGAGGGAAATTGGGATTACTAAAGCTCCTAGTTAATCCATCATGGAAGAAAATTATAAAAAATGTAAAAGTGGATGGGGCGAGTCCTGCTAAGAAGGAACATTTTGAGGCATTATCAGATTACATCCGTTTAGAGGTTGCTCGAACAAAATTAATATCAAGGTGGGAAAGGCAAATAACTTCCATAGGAGGGCCTGCTGTAAATGAATTGGGGCGTGAGCCCGAAGAAGTGGGACGTTATTTTGCTGAACAAATTTCGCAATGTTTGAATTGGTACCAAAAAATCTGGATCCCCTTAGAATCTGAAATGAGACGGTTTGGGTTACAATGGGATGTTTTAATTCAGGAAATCCCTCTCAAAATGGTTGCTCATTCAGAGTTGATCAGAATTAGAGAGATTGTTTTAGATAAACTCCCGCTTATTGTTCAATCCCAATGTAACAGATTGAAATGGTCTTCAATTGAAAAACAACTAAACGATTTACGGGAAACGCTGAAGACTGCATTGTCCCGTGCCGGCGAGTCGGACGTTGTGAATCGATTGTATGAAGCGGTTAAGGAGCTTGATGTTGAAGGTTATCGGACCGCTTACGAAAATCTTATAGCATTATTGAATAAAGTTCCTTTATTTGAGAGAAGAAAAAAGTTAATAGAAATATTAGAAAGATCTGCGCCTGTATGGGCTGAGCAAATTAGAAACCGTGAAGGAATTCATGGAAGAGGGAATCTTCCTGGAAACCCGGATTCAGCTTGGCTTTGGAGACAACTTCATGATGAGTTAGAACGTAGGTCAAAAGTTTCTATGGAAGAATTGCAAGATAAAATTGTCTATTTGAGTGAGAAGTTACGACAGCTTACGGGAATTTTGGTGGAAAAGAAAGCATGGACCGCCCAAATTCGAAAAACATCCCTGGAGCAACGACAAGCTTTACAAGGTTGGAAAAGTATAACAAAGAAAATAGGAAAAGGAACTGGAAAGAGGGTTCCTTATCTTTTAGCGGAAGCTAGGAGATTAATGCCTATTTGCCAGACTGCAGTTCCTGTCTGGATTATGCCTATAAGCAGGGTGGTGGAAAATTTTGATCCCAGAAGAAACCAATTTGATGTGCTTATTATTGACGAGGCCAGCCAGTCGGATGTCATGGCGTTGACCGTATTTTATCTTGCAAAACAAGTTGTGGTCGTTGGAGACGATCAGCAAGTCAGTCCGGAAGCGATAGGTCAAAATTATGATCAAATTAGACAATTAATAGAAATTCATCTGAAAGGAATACCTCATTCCGCATTGTTCGATCCTATAAACTCAGTATACGATCTGGCCAAGGTGTTTTTCCCAGGAATAGTTCAATTGCGTGAGCATTTTCGTTGTGTTCCTGAGATCATCCAGTTTAGTAATTATTTGTCTTATGACGGAAGAATTCTTCCTCTTCGTGACCCCAGTAATGTGAAACGAAGACCGTTTACCGTTGCATACCGCATCGAATCGGCGGTATCTGACTCAAAGGTAAACGAACAGGAAGCTTTGCACGTCGCCTCTTTGTTGGTAGCGGCTTCGATGCAGCCTGAATATGCGGATGCTACTTTTGGAGTTATCTCGATGGTTGGTGAAGAACAGGCGCTTCGCATCGAAGCACTGTTGCGTAAGCACATGAGTCCTACTGAATTCAAACGTCGGGCTATTCGATGCGGCACCTCCGCCCAGTTTCAGGGGGATGAGCGGGATGTCATTTTTCTGAGCATCGTCGATACCCCCAAAGGGGATGGCCCTCTGGTCAAGCGTGTGGATGACAGATTTAAGAAAAGATTCAATGTGGCCGCCAGTCGGGCGCGCGATCAAATGTGGGTTGTCTACTCGTTGGATCCGGAGCTTGATCTTAAAGAAGACGACTTGCGAAGAAAGTTAATTTTACATGCTAAGAACCCTTATGCATTATCGGAAATTATATCTGAACTGGAAAAACAAGCAGAATCCGAATTTGAGAAATTGGTAATGCAGCGTTTAGTTCAGGCCGGATATCGTGTTATTCCACAATGGCGGGTGGGAGCCTACAGAATTGATATGGTGGTCGAAGGAGGAGGTAAGCGACTTGCAGTAGAATGTGACGGTGACAAGTGGCATACCTTCGACCAAATTGGATATGATATGGCCCGGCAAGCTCTATTAGAACGATTGGGATGGAGGTTTGTTCGGATTCGCGGAAGTGAATTTTTTAGAAATCCAGAAAAAGCAATGCAACCTGTTTTTGAGAAATTGAAGAAGTTAGATATCCCGCCAGAAGGATTTGGGATTCAGAACAATAAATCTATTGATGGAGAAGAACTTAAAGAGAGAATCATTAGAAAAGCGGATGAATTGCGTAGAAAATGGGCGGGAATGAAATGAAGTGGGATAAGCTCAGAGCAAGAGAAATTTAAATCGGCAGAAGATACTGTTAAATTTAGATAATCGTTTGAAAGGAGGTACACTGTGGATTATAGAAGGAATGGAGTTAGCCCCGATTGTAAAAGAGTTATCACAAAAAGGAATCTCATTTACATATTCAAGAAGTGGGGGAAGAGCGACAAATAACCAACAGGCATGGTTCAGTCGTTACAAAGGTGATTGAAAGCCCAAAAGGAAGTCTTTTTATTTTGCCTGCATAATTCCTCCCCTTTTCGGGAACAGTTTACCCGATCCTTCCCGAAAAGGAGATCCTCTTCCCATGCGTTCGCTGATCATCGGCATCGACGTCGGATCGACGACAGTCAAGGCGACGGCGGTCGACCCGGACACGCTGGAGATCCGCTGGTCCGACTACCAGCGCCACCACACGAAACAGGCGGAAAAGACGCTCGAATTTCTGGAAACGATCGAAGCGCGGTTTCCCGACATCCCGCGCGACCGCATCCGCGTGTTCATCACCGGTTCGGGCGGCGGTCCGCTGGCCGACGCGATCGGCGCCAAGTTTGTTCAAGAAGTCAACGCCGTCACGATGGCGGTCGAACGGCTGCATCCCGACGTCGGCAGCGTTGTCGAGCTCGGCGGCCAGGACGCGAAAATCATCATTTTCAAGCCGAACGACAAAACCGGCGACAAGCAAGCGATCACTTCGATGAACGACAAATGCGCCTCCGGCACGGGCGCCACGATCGACAAGTGCATGATCAAGGTCGGCATGCCCGCCGAGGAAGTCGCGCGCCTCCGGTTCGACGACCGCCGCCTCCACCACGTGGCCGCCAAATGCGGTGTGTTCGCCGAGACCGACATCGTCAACCTGGTCAAAAGCGGCATTCCCGCCCCCGAAATCATGTGCTCGCTCGCCGACGCGATCGTGATGCAGAACCTGTCGGTGCTCACGCGCGGCCATACGCTGCGCCATCGCGTCCTGTTGCTCGGCGGGCCGAACACGTACCTGCCGTTTCTCCAGGACTGCTGGCGCAAGCGCATTCCCGAAACGTGGCGCGACCGCGGCTACGACTATCCGCGCGACGTGCCGGTCGAAGAGCTCATTTTCGTGCCCGAACATTCCCAGTATTACGCCGCCTATGGAGCCGTCGTCTACGGCCTGCACGAGCCGGCGGAAGCGGGGCGCTACAAGGGGACGGAAGAGCTGAAAGCGTTCATCGCCTACGGCCGCAAGGCGCGCCTCGGGGAAAAAGCCGGCCCGCCGCTCGTCCGCAGCGCCGAAGAGCTGGAGGAGTTCCGCCGCCGCTATACCGTGCCGCCGTTTACGCCTGCCGAATTCCGGCGCGGCGAGGTCGTCCGCGCGGCGATCGGCGTCGACGGCGGTTCGACGTCGTCGAAGGCGGTGCTGCTCGACGAATCCGGCCGCGTGCTGCTGAAGGAGTACCAGCTCTCCAAAGGTAATCCGCTGGAAGACACCAAAGAAATGTTGCGCCGCATCCGCGACCGCGTCGAAAGCCGTGGCGCCCGGCTCGACGTCGTCGGCTTCGGCGCGACCGGCTACGCGGCGGAGATTCTCGAAAAAACGCTGAAAGCCGACGTCAACATCGTCGAGACGGTCGCGCACATGATGAGCGCCGTCAGCCGGTTCGGCGACGTCGACGTCATCTGCGACATCGGCGGGCAGGACATCAAGGTGCTGTTTTTGAAAAACGGCGAAATCCGCAATTTCCGCCTGTCCAACCAATGTTCCGCCGGCAACGGCATGCTGCTGCAGGCGATGGCCGACCAGTTCGGCATTCCGGTGCGCGAATACGCCGAGGCCGCGTTCAGGGCGGAGCTGTCGCCGAAATTTTCGTACGGCTGCGCCGTTTTTCTTGACGCCGACCGCGTCAATTTCCAAAAGGAAGGTTTCTCCAAAGAAGAAATGCTGGCCGGTCTCGCGCTCGTGCTGCCGAAAAACGTCTGGCAATACGTCGTCCAGATTCCGCGGCTGGCCGAGCTCGGACGCAGGTTCGTCCTGCAGGGCGGCACGCAGTACAACCTGGCCGCGGTCAAGGCGCAGGTCGACTACATCCGCGAGCGCGTGCCGGACGCCGAAATTTTCGTGCATCCCCATCCCGGCGAAGCCGGCGCGATCGGCGCGGCGATGGAGGCGCTGCGCGTCGTCGGGCGTCGGGGCTATTCGACGTTCGTCGGCCTGGACGCCGCGATCGGCCTCACCTACACGACCCGCAACGACGAAACGACGCGCTGTTCGTTCTGCCCGAACCATTGCAGCAGGACGTTCATCGACGCGAAAACGCCGGACGGCGCGACCGCCCGGTACATTTCCGGCTTCAGTTGCGAAAAGGGCACGGTCGAGGACAAGGAAGCGATGATGCGCATCGTTCGGGAGCGCCAGGAGCTCAAAAAACGGTGCCCGAACCTCGTCGAGTACGAGGCGCGCCGGATGTTCCAGCATTTTTACGATCCGGAGCCGCTGCCCGGGCCGGAGACGATCGTCGAGGACGTCCGCGTGACGAAAGGGCTGTTCGGCGTCCGGCGCAAAACGTACCGGCGTCCGTTCGCCCGGTCGCCGGCGGAAGCCGCCGAGCGCCGAAGCCGCCTTCGAATCGGCATCCCGCGCGTGCTCAACATGTGGTCGACGGCGCCGTTTTGGCGGACGTATTTCGAGACGCTCGGCGTCGATCCGAAAAACGTCGTGTTCAGCGACTACACGAGCGAGGAGCTGTGGCTGGAAGGCGGCAAGTACGGATCGATCGACCCGTGCTACCCGTCGAAAGTGGCGCAGGCGCACGTCCACAACCTGCTGTTCAAACACCACGCGCGGCAGCCGCTCGATTACATCGTGTTTCCGTGCATCACCCACATTCCGACGTATCTGCACAACGTGATGGATTCGACGAGCTGCCCGATCGTCCAGGGGGCGCCGAACGTCGTCAAAGCCGCGTTTACCAAGGAAACCGACTTTTTCGCGAGCCGGGGCGTGACGTACCTGGACCCCGCGGTCAATTTCGCCGAGCCGAACCTGTTGAAACGCCAGATGTTCGAGGCGTTCGGCGAAC
This sequence comes from Candidatus Reconcilbacillus cellulovorans, assembly GCA_002507565.1. Classification (GTDB taxonomy): domain Bacteria; phylum Bacillota; class Bacilli; order Paenibacillales; family Reconciliibacillaceae; genus Reconciliibacillus; species Reconciliibacillus cellulovorans. The sequence goes on along the minus strand of MOXJ01000038.1, from coordinate 5,725 downwards.
CTTTGCGGGTGACGGAGGACGAAAGCGACTTCGCCGTCGATCAGGGGTGGAAGGCGCTGGAGATGTTCGAGGCAGAGATGCAGCAAAAAGGCCGCGAACTGCTCGAACAGGCCGAACGGGAGAACCGGATCGTCCTGCTCATGATCGGCCGTCCGTACCATTCCGACCCGGGGCTTCACCACGGCATTCCGGACGAATTCCAGGCGCTCGGCTACCCGATTTTGTCGATGCGGTCGATTCCGAAAGACGAAGCGTGGCTGCGGCGCTTTTTCCGGGAAGACCTCGAAAGCGGCCGGACCGCGTACGCGCTCGAAGTGTCGGACGTCTGGCCGGAAAATTTCAGCGCCAACAGCGTGCAGAAAGTGTGGGCCGCCAAATTCGCCGCGCGCCACCCGAACGTCGCGGTGCTCGATCTGTCCAGTTTCAAGTGCGGGCACGACGCGCCGACGTACGGGCTGATCGACGCGATCATCACGGCGGCCGGCACCCCGTATTCGGCGTTACACGACATCGACGCCAATAAGCCGGGCGGCTCGATCCAAATCCGCGTGAAAACGTACGCCCACACGCTGCGTCTGCACGAGGAACGACTTCAGGAACAATCCCGTGAAAAGGAGCGGATGACCGATGCCGTCGTCTCCTGAACGAAAAACATCCCACTGGTTCGATCCGGTGCCGAGGCGGTTTACCGCGCGGGAGCGCGATGCGGTGACCATTCTGTTCGGCGGGCTGACGCTCGCGCACGATTACCTGGTCGAGGGCGCGCTCAAAGGGCTCGGCTACCGGGTCAAGCATCTCGACTGCCCCGACAACGAATCGCTGCGGTACGGCAAGGAGTTCGGCAACCGCGGCCAGTGCAACCCGACGTATTTTACGGTCGGCAATCTGTTAAAATATTTGCATCACCTGCGCGACGTCGAGGGAAAATCCGTCGAGGAGATCGTCCGAAATTACGTGTTCGTCACGAGCGGTTCGTGCGGGCCGTGCCGGTTCGGCACGTACGTGACGGAATACCGCAAGGCGCTGCGCGACGCGGGGTTTGAAGGGTTTCGCGTGCTGCTTTTTCAGCAGACGGACGGGCTCAAGCAGGCGACCGGCGACGACTCCGCGCTGAAGCTCGACCCGCCGTTTTTCGTCGCGTTTCTGAAGGCGGTCGTGCTCGGCGACATTTTGAACGTGATCGGATACCGGTTGCGGCCGTACGAAGTCGAGCCCGGCGCGACCGACGCCGCGATCGAGCGGTGCAAGCGGCTGCTCTACGACGCGCTCAGCCGTCGGAAACCGCTTTTGCCCGCGTTGCTCCGGTGCCGGCGCGTTCTCGGCGGCATCCGCGTCGACCGCATGCGGGTGAAGCCGAAAGTGGCGGTGATCGGCGAATTTTGGGCGATGACGACCGAAGGGGACGGCAATTACCGTCTGCAACGTTTTCTGGAGGAAGAAGGCGCGGAAGTCGACATCCAGCCGGTGACGAACTGGATTCTGTACCTGATCTGGGCCGGCCGGTACGACACGAAACTGCGCATGGGGCTGCGCCGCGCCGACGGCGGCCGCAAGGGACTCGCCGACGTCAACCCGGTGATGCGCCTGCGCCTGCTGTGGGTCGCCGACCGGGCGCTTCGGCTGCTGTTTCAGACGTACGCGCGCGCGATGGGGCTGTACGGCTATCATTTGCCCGACATGGACAAAATCGCTGCAGTCGCGCACGAGCATTACAACAACCAACTGCGCGGCGGCGAGGGGCATATGGAGGTCGGCAAACTGATCCTGAACGTGGCCGAGCGCAAGGCGAACATGACGATTTCGGTGAAGCCGTTCGGATGCATGCCGTCGTCCGGCGTGTCCGACGGGGTGCAGTCGCTGATCACCGAAAAATATCCGGAAGCGATTTTTCTGCCGATCGAGACGACGGGCGACGGCGCGGTCAACGTCTACAGCCGCGTGCAGATGATGCTGTTCAAGGCGAAACGGGCGGCGCTCGCCGAGTTCGAGCGCGCGAAGGCGGAGACCGGCTTCGACGTCGCCGATGCGTCCGGCGCCCGGTCGGGCGTCCGGTCGGGTGTTCGGGCGGTGTTTCGGCGTCCGCTCTGTCGCGTACCCCATGTCGTCGCGTGCACGGCGGCCAATGCGGTGTACGCCGCCGCGGGACCGCGCTGGCTGCGCGGGCTGAAGGCGGTCGGGCGGCTGCGGCGGTGGCGGGACGCGCGCGCTGCGGTCGGGACGGAATGAGGTTTGCGGCCGTTTCATCGAAAACGGCGGTGCGGGTGTTTTTGCGGCTCTGATGGGCCGGCTTGGTCGAGGCGCTCATGGCGTAACGACGTCGGGCGCCGGCGCCGGTTCGTCGGGGCCGCGTTTTGTGTTTTTCCCGGCCGTTTCCTGCGCGACGGCGTTTTGGTATGATGGATTTCGGGAAGAGGAGGGAACGACCAGTGGCGCGGGGAAAAAGACAGCCGAAAGTCGAAACGGTGGAGCGGGCGTTGCAGGCGTTGCGGCAGGCGAAGGCGAGCCTTGAAATCGAAAACATGCGGTTGCCGGACGGAGCGGAACAGCTGATCGCCGACCGGCTGCTTGGGCGGATGTCCGAGCGGGACTTTCTCCGGCGAGCGCTGGAGCTGGCCGGCCGTGACTGAACAATCGCTGTATTGCTACCCCGGCACGGACGTGCTGATCAACATTCCGGATATCCGCGAGGCCGACCGGCTGGAAAGGTACGAAGCCGTCGTCACGACCGCCCGGCTGGCGGAGCTGATCATGCGGCCGGTGTCCGGCGCGTTCGACGCCGAACACCTGAAGACGATCCATCGGCACGTGTTTCGCGACGTCTATCCGTTTGCCGGGGAATTCCGCAGGGAAAACATCGCCAAAGGTGGCTTCGCGTTCGCGCCGGTCCGGTTCCTGGAGCAGAGCCTTGCCGAAACGCTGGCGGCGCTCGCCCGGGAAAAACGGCTGGTCGGGCTGTCCGCCGACGCGTTCGCCGAACGGGCCGCCCACTATCTCGCGGAACTGAACGTGCTGCATCCGTTCCGCGAAGGCAACGGCCGGACGCTGCGCGAATTCGTCCGCCAGCTCGCGCAAAACGCCGGCTTCGGCCTCGACTGGTCGCGGGAACGCCCGGAAGCCGTGCTTGAAGCGTCGATCCGCTCCAAGACGGATCTGCGGGACTTGACCCGCGTCGTGCGGAAATGCCTGACGGAGGCGGCGGACTGACCGCCTGCGCCGCCCGTGCCGTTCCGGTATGACCGTTGGCGGCCCGACGGTTCCGGCAGCCGTCGCATCACAAGAGCGAGCCCGCGCGCGGCGTTGTTCGTTTTTGCGGTTTTACGACCTCGTCGTCATTTTTCCCAAAACCGCTATGATCAGCATGAAGCCTAAGAGAATGCCTATTGTGCGGTAAACAGACAATACATCCATAAAACTTGTAAAAACAAAGGAGTAACCGAGGGCAACCACTACTATATCTCTTATGTAAATTTTATGTGAATATAGAAATTTCGGATGAGAGCCGCCATGACGCGAATCGATCAAGAAAAAGGGAAAATTCCCAAAAACAGCCCTACCGTCAGCATGGCGATAGAAACGCCGTCCATCTGTCCGATCGAAGCAACACCGATCATCGCAATGCCCAGACAAGCGGCCGAAAACCATTTGAAGTCGAACGGCCTGCGCTGTGAAGGTTGCAAAGCGCGCAGCAAAAATTTGATTTCATAGGGAAGAAACATCAAAAAGATTCCAGCCGCCAGGAAAAAAACATCGACGGCGGGAAACCGATCCCAAACGGCCGATACGACGAGAACGAAACCCGCGCAGAGCGGAAAGAAATATTTGTTGAGCGGTTTCAACGACTCCGTCACGGTCGAACGCATGGTGGAAATCACCTCGTGAATAGTGTCATAAGGGATCGCGCCTAAAAGCAACAGCGCAACACCGATCCCGAACCCGATTAGGACACGGGAGAAGAAGGCCTTGGCCGGCCTGAAAATGTGGTCATTTTGACCACATTTCCGCTAAGCGAACCGCCCCATCGGTGGGGCGAGGACATTTGTATTCGTCTTCCCACTCGATCGAATGCTGCCAGCGACGGAAATTGCGCGCTTAACCGCTGCGTTTGGAGAAAGAGATCGTCAATGGATTGCAAAATCTGGTCGTAAGCGCCGGGCAGGCGGACGGCCTTGTCCAACGCGCTTGCCGCCAATGCCGCATCAGACCAAACAAAGAGCACCACAAGAAAAAGCGCCAAAAGCGGCAAAATCTTAACCCCATAGTGCACTGCCCGGTTACACCAGCCAGGGAAAACCAAGAGAAGAAGCTCTGGTACACATCCAACCAAGGGGTCTATCCAAGTTGTGGTAGATATTCGTTTCAAGATCCAGAGTTATTTACCTGTGCTGTTGTAGGTACTCTACTAATTTATTTCGAATACCTTGTTTTATTAGTGAGTCAATAAGATCTTTTACGATTTCTTCATTGTTGGTTTCTAAAACTTGCATCAGAAGTGTCTTGGTTTCTTCATATGTCGGAACAGATTCCTTATACAGCAGTTCATAGGAAACCCCTGGTATAGACTTTTGCTTAGATAGCGGTTTTTGTTCGAGTCTGCATTCAAGAACGTGCATCACCCAATCTAATCGCTCTCTTTTCCCATTAAATACTACGCCATATCTAACTAGCCAGTCAAAAAAAGCAAATTTAGGGTCTGTTGTTTTAGAATAGGCCAAATTGAACACAGCCTCTTTAAGAGATTGAATTTCCTCTTTAAGCTTTTGAATTTCGAGTTCTAATTGTTTCAGCTTCTCATCGTTCTCCAAAATGAACCCCTCCTAAAATAGCAACAGGTTCAGTGCGCGAGCTATCCCATCGGCGATTTGCAGAGATATACCTCCATCTAATTTTAAGGTATTCAAACAAAAATAGAAAATCTTCTCTTTCACGATGGAAACAGTTAGGTCGGGAATTCCAGCAATAACATCAAGTTGACTGGCTATTCTTTCTGAGTATTTATAAAACGCCTTCGCTGTATCAGCATCAACGTATTTAAGAATCCAGCTGACCTCTTCACCGCCTTTACGGATGGTGATAGCCAAAAGTCTTGTTGCCTGTTGTACAAGCTGTCCCCTAATCCCCTCAGCTTTAACTTCTCCGTTTTTCACTGGTGTTGACGTCTGCTTGTTTACATTATTAAGGTCTTTGATTGATATCTCTTGGACAACGTAGACAGCCGAGGAAGATGGAGCAACTCGTTGACTTGAGGCAGCGAAAGTAGGTGAGATGCAGGTAAAGATAAGAGTTGTAACAAGAGAACCAATGACGAGCTTTTTGTTCATCACAGTTTCTCTCCCTTCCGTTTGTAAAACGAAAGAAGATCTTCCTCAATTCTATCACCAATCGCTGTGTTTGTCAAGGGAAAAGTTGACCACTGTGACAGGCGAAAAGTTGACCACCCCGGCTAAACGAAAAGAGGCGGTAGCCTCGTCGTGGACCTCTGTCAATAGATTGGACACATGGAATCGAGAAAATTACGCAGCGCGATCGTACATTTGTTCGTATTGGACGGGTGTAAGATACCCGATCGCCGAATGGACGCGTTTGCGATTGTAGAACAACTCGATATATTCAAAGATCTTAGATCTTACTTTGCGCTTCCTTACGGGTCTTGAACTTTTCCAGATAAACGAGTTCCTTTTTGAGTACGCTGTGAAACGATTCGATGCAGGCGTTGTCGTAGCAGTTG
>MOXJ01000037.1 GCA_002507565.1 Candidatus Reconcilbacillus cellulovorans | reverse complement strand
GATTTCGAGGCGCGCCTCAAACGGGGAAAAACGGTGGAGGAAGCCACGAAACTGGTCCTGCGGAAGTATCGATCTGTTTTGGAGGATGAAGACGACATGGCGACGGTGTATCTGGCTTTGGCGGCGCTGCAGTTGGAGCGGGGAGGCATCCGGAGTGAAATCAAACCCCAGGTAGAAGCGGCCATCACCCATGATCTGGCCCGCTGGGAAAGCGAGGCATCGCCTGAGATTTTCGAGGCTAGGAAGGCTGTGCTGCAAAGGCTGCAGGAAGGGTTGAAGTAAGTTCAGAGAATCGAACAGGCTGGGACGTTTAGTGGTGTGCCAGATTTTTCACACGAGCGCTTGTCTTCAACTTTCGTGCCGACCGGAGGCGTGAAAACATGGCCAAGAGAGTCAGATTTAAACCGGGTGACGTCTATCAAATCGAGCTGGTGCCGGGCTATGTCGGATATGGCAGGGTGATTGTGGCGAAAAAAGGCTATAATGCTTTGCACGAGCTTTACAAGCTGGACCCGAGCAAGTCGTATACCCTGGAGCAACTGCGAGGGATGGAGCCGTTGACCATTCTGTGGGGCTCATCTGCCATGATCAGCACGGGTGACTGGCCGATTGTGGGGCACATTCCGGTTCCTCCAGAGTACAGCAAGCTTAGGTTTTATAAAGCAGAGGATTATAGCGGAAGTGTATATATTTATAACATTGATGAAGAATGGACTGTAATTTCTAAATTTGAATTTGAGCAATTGCAGCAGAAGGAAAAATTTTATAGATACAGTAATTATGGTTATGAAGCCATTCGAATTTACTACATCCGTCTCCTCAAAGAATGCGGCTTGCTGCCGGAAAATGTACAGGCCCGGGACGAATCACCTGAGTTTATTCCGGTGGATATCTTTGATGTTGACCTGGCCGCAGACGTGCGGGATGATTTCGAGGTACGTCTCAAACGTGGAAAAACGGTAGAAGAGGCGACGAAACTTGTGCTGCGGAAGTATCGATCGGTTTTGGAGGATGAAGACGACATGGCGGTGGTGTATCTGGCTTTGGCGGCGCTGCAGTTGGAGCGGGGAGGCATCCGAAGCGAAATCAAACCCCAGGTAGAAGCAGCCATCGCACATGATTTGGGCCGTTGGGAAAGCGAGGCATCTCCCGAGATGTACGAGGCCAGGAAGGCCGTACTGCAAAGACTGCAGGAAGGGTTGAAGTAACTCTGGGAAGTCGAACAGGCTGCGCGTTTAATCGCGCCCGATTTTTCGCACGAGCGCTTGTCTTTAACTTTCGTGCCGACTGGAGGCGTGGAAAGCATGGCGAAAAGGGTCAGGGTCAAACCGGGTGACGTCTATCAAATCGAGCTGGTGCCGGGTTATGTCGGATATGGCAGGGTGATCGTGGCGAAAAAAGGCTATCATGCTTTGCACGAGCTTTACAAGCTGGACCCGAGCAAGTCTTATACCCTGGAGCAACTGCGAGGGATGGAGCCGTTGACCATTCTATGGGGCTCGTCTGCCATGATCAGCACGGGTGACTGGCCGATTGTGGGGCACATTCCGGTTCCTCCAGAGTACAGCAAGCTTAGGTTTTATAAAACAGAAGAAGATAGCAGGATTGTATATATTTATAACATCGATGAAGAATGGACTGTGATTTCTAAATCGGAGTTCGAAAGATTGCAACAAAATGAAAGGTTTTATGAATACGGATGTGCTGGTTATGAGGCCATTCGAATTTACTACATCCATCTCCTCAAACAATGCGGCTTGCTGCCGGAAGATGTCCGGCCAAGAGACGAAACGCCCGAGTTGATTCCGGTGGATATCTTTGATGTTGACCTGGCGGCGGACGTGCGGGATGATTTCGAGGCGCGCCTCAAGAGAGGGAAAAGCGTAGAGGAAGCGACGAAGCTGGTCCTGCGGAAGTATCGATCGGTTTTGGAGGATGAAGACGACATGGCGACTGTGTATCTGGCTTTGGCGGCGCTGCAATTGGAGCGGGGAGGCATCCGGAGCGAAATCAAGCCCCACGTCGAGGCTGCCATTGCTCATGATTTGGCCCGCTGGGAGAACGAGGCATCTCCCGAGATTTTCGAGGCCAGAAAGGCTGTGCTGCAAAGGCTGCTGGAAGGTTTGCAATAGTCCTGCGAAATACATCGTCATTTCCCGAACAGCTCTCCCATCACCCGGTCGAACTCGGCGTCCCAGTCCGGCCACGCCGCGGCGTCTTCCAGCGCCCGCCGGCTCAGCTCCCGCCGCAAGTCCGGGTTTTCAACCGCCCGCGCCACCGTCTCCGCGATGCGCGACGGAACCGGCTGCGCGAACAGGCAGTTCGATCCGTCTTTCAGCAGCCATTCCTTCCACGGCGATCCGTTCGTCACGACGACACAGCCGCACGCCATCAGTTCGAGCGGCAAATACGATGTATGCGGCGTCATCATCAGCGTAAGGCCGATGTGGCACGTCCGGAACAGATCGGCGGTCCGGCGGTAGGGCAGCCGGCCCAGGTTCGTCACGACGCCCTCCAGGCCGTAATCGGCGGGATTCCAGTCGCCGCCGGCGCTGACGATCTCGATCGCGCCGCCGAACCGGCGCTTCACGATTTTCAGCGCTTCGGCCGCCGTTTCGAAACCGTTGCGGATGCCGAACGGCCGGCCGTAGAAAAAGAGGCGGACGTTCGTTCCGAGATGTCGCTCTCCCGCGGGAGGGTAAAACACGTCGCGGTCGACCGACGGCCGAAAAGCGACCGCCCGTCCGCTGTATCGTTCGTACAGCGCCTGAAGCGGCGGCGTGTTGCAGATGCCGTCGAAGCCGAACCGGTACGTTTCCTCCGCCAGCCCGTAGACCGACCCCGCCGGATAAAACAGCGGCTCGAAATCCTGCATGAAATACAGTTTGCGCCTCACGCGGTTATCTTTCAGCAGCGGATAGGCGGTCTGCCAGGCGGTGCAGATGCCGACGTCGTGCGGTTCCAGCGAGTCGACGAGCCGGTCTTCGGGCAGCGGGACGAACCGGCTGTCCGCCAGAGCGGGAAACGCTTCGGCGGCCATCCGGGCGTTCTCCCTCACATCGTATACGCCCTGGACCGCGAACGTATTCCGCACGCCGTGCCGCCGCGCCAAATAGTCCGCAAACCGCAAAATCGTATGGATGCCGCCGTAGTAAGGATAAAGAAAATGCGGCACGAACCAGAGCGCCGTGCGCACCGGCCCGCGGAAACCGGCTCCGGCGCGGAGGGTTGCGAAGTTTTCCTCCAGGTCGCGTCCGGTGAAGTCGAAATGGCGCGCAAAATAAAGCGCATCCGCTGCGTACCGGTCGACGTCGCGGACGATCGTGCGGACGACTTCGCCGCCGGAGTCGGGAGCCTGGACCCGCCTGAGGTGGAACATACGGCGTACGGCGTTGCGGCGGGGGATTTTCGGCTTCGCAAGGGTCTTTTTTACCCGCGTCTTCGTCGTCGCCGGCCGGGCACGACGCTGCCGGACGGCTTTGCGCGTTCGGGTCGGTTTGGCCAAGGGAATCGCCCGTCCTTTTCCGGTGTTCGCTACATAATCATATGGAAAACCGGCGCGCGGCGACCGGACGACTGTCGCGCCGCGCGGACGAGGGGGCGTTTTTCTTGGCGGCAAACCTGAATGTCTTAAACTTGCGCGGCCACTTGCGCGGCGAATTCGTCGGGCGGCGGGACCCGTCCGGCGGAGCGGCCGTGTTTTACGTTGAAGGCGGATACGGCTCCCCTGTTCTGGATCCGGGAAAAGATTTGCCGTACTGCGGGTTCCGGTATCCCGACGACGTACGGTGGGAGGACGAACGGGCTTTTCAGACGTTTCATGCGCTCAGCCATCCGTTTTCGCCGTGGCTGGACGCGGCGATTCGGAAACGGACGCTGCTTGCGCCGATCGATGTGCGAGAATCGGTCGGGCTTGAAATCGGGCCGCTTATCAGTCCGGTCGTGACGAAAGCGGAAGGGCGCGTTTATTACGCGGATCATTTGCCGACCGAAGAGCTGGTCGCCAAATATGCGCACGACCCGAACGTCGACGCATCGCGCATCGTTCCCGTCGATTTCGTGTGGGGAGACCGACCGCTGCGGCAAGCGGTTCCGGCCGGCCTGTCGTTCGATTACGCCGTCGCGTCGCATGTGATCGAGCATGTGCCGGACCTCATCGGCTGGCTGAATGAACTGGCGGATGTGCTGAAGGACGGCGGTGTCGTCTCGCTGGCAGTGCCCGACAAGCGGTACACGTTCGATTATTTTCGGCAGGTCTCGACGCTCGGCGATTGTGTCGATGCCCATTTCCGCCGGCTGAGGCGCCCCGGGCCTAAGGCGATCGTCGACCATTGCGCGTACGCGGCGGACATCGACGTGTTCCGGGCGTGGCTCGACGGATTCGACGCGTCGGACGCGGCACGGCACCACCGGCCGGAAGACGGCCTTCACTTTGCACGCGAAAGCGTGGAGCAAGGCAAATATGTGGACGTGCACTGCTGGATTTTTACATTTCACTCGTTTTTGCACCTGATCGGCGAATTGCGGCGGCTCGGTCTGATCCGGTTCGATGTGCTGGAATGTCGCGAACCGCTGCGGTATTCGAATGAGTTTTTCGTGGTGTTGCGGAGGGCGGGGTGATGGAGGATGAGGACATTTGGATTCGTTTATGATGGAGGTGAGGGAAGAGCGGGGTGAGCGGGATGGACAGAAGCGAAATCGAAGAGATCATCAGAAAAAACAAAATTTTCTTGGAAAAAAGTTTTTTGTAAATAAAATCGGTTTATTCGGCTCTTATGTACGCGAGCAACAAACCGAAGAAAGCGATGTGGATATTTTGGTGGAATTTTCAAAGCCCGTAAGCCTGGAGTTTTTTGATTTGAAAGAGTATCTTGAATCTGTTCTGAACAAAAAGGTTGATTTGGTTACCGTAAGGGCGCTGAAACCGACCATGAAGGAGCGCATTTTAAAAGAGGTTCGGTTTCAATAATGAAGAAAAGAAGGGATTTGGCATACTTTCGGTTCGCGACTTGGGGACCGTATTCAACATTTGTCGACACGTAAGCATCCGGCGGCCACACCTCCGACCGTCGGATTTCTATTTACGGCAAGAATGCGCGTTCCGCCAGTTCGAGGGCGGCAAGTACGAACATCGCGTGCGACCACGCCAGCGGCACGGCCCAGGCGGCCTGGCCGGTGCGCGGGTCGATCTGTTCGGGCAGAAGGCCGGTCGGCGGACGATGTTAGTCGGATCATTTGTTACAGGTTTGCAGTCGAATGCGGTCGGTTGACAACGATACGATGCTGTTTTAAACATTTTGAATTTACGGGCGTAAAAAACATATTCGTAGAGTAAATAACAAAGTTTTATACAGAATTTTCCTTAAATAAATAATTTATCATGTAACCAAAGTGTTCAAGAAGTCACAAAAGTGCTAGAATGAAACGACAAAAAAAAATATACTAAAATCATCAATCTTCATAAATCTATCAAGAGTCTATCAAGTAGAGGAGGATGATAGAGCTGATCAAAAAGTTAAAACAATATCTTACTAACGTTGAATCACTAGTTTATTTAAGGAGACGTGATAGATCGGTATTGAAAAGCGAAAATTATTAATTCAATAAGCTGATGAGTCGCAGGATAAGTTAATACACAATTTTCACAATTCCAAATTATTGGAGGGAAAATTTAATGAAGAGGTTGAAAGTAATAAGATTTTTAATTACGTCCAGTATTATCACCTCAATGATAATAGTAATGAACACATCTATTTTTTCTGTAACAACCGGTTTTAGCTTCACAATGGATTATGAGTATGTAAATGGAAAGAATAATGGCATTACGTATACATTACCCGACGGCATAATGACAATAAACGGAAACATTTGGGTTTACTCCAAAGATCAAACAACGTACCCGAATCCTTTACCTGTTACGATTGAAGTATGGGACGATGACGGATCAATTTTCAATCCAGATGATTTTATAGGCAGCCTCACCGTCCAACCGGTCTCTACACTCGATCAGAAAGTCCCATTCAACAGCAACTTTGGTTATGTTTCTCCTGATGATGAAAATGATCCAGGGGAATACTATATCGTTGCCAAAAAATCCAGTTACGCTGATGGTTATAATCTCAAAGGCTTAGGTACTTTGTCAACAAATTAATTTTTTCCGATTTGTTGTCCGAGTGCTACCACTAAGGTAGCCTCGGACAACGAGAAAGATCGGGAGGATTGCCATGCTCTCATTTGAATCGATTTTTGTATCTGTTTATCTTCCATTAGCAATTTCAATCCTACTCTATAATGGATTGAAGAAGAAAAAAGGAAAGATATATTTATTTTTTCTGTCCATATTCTTATTTTATCTATCATTTGTTATTAAATACACATTATTCCCAATTCCAGTAAATAAAAAGTATCTCGCTTACATCAATCAACATATGCCTTTTCATGAAATGTTAAAATATAGGATTAATTTTTTCCCTTTATGGATTCGTCCAGATTTTACTTTCTTAACAAAAGAACAAATACTTAATATTATTTTATGCATTCCGTTCGGTTTTTTCATAAATTTCATAATTAAGACCAATATTTCAAAAATCCTTTTTTATTCCTTTCTAATTGGTTTCAGCATTGAGTCTTTACAAATGCTATTGTCCGTATCCATTCGTCATGTTTACCGCACGATAGACATCAATGACATCATTTTTAATTTTACAGGCGGGATTATCGGATTCCTTTTTTATCTAATTATAGCACGAATTTACGTATTCATATGTGATTACTTCAATATTCAGCATAATGAATTTACCTATTACATTTATATCCACTCCATTACAAAGAGGAAAGACGGCGACTCCGGAATTTCCAAAGACGTTCGCAAATATCATTTACTTAAAAAGCATATTAAAAAACTTTAAAAAATTAATTTAGAATTTACTATCATTTACGGCAAGACTCCGCGTTCTGCCAGTTCGAGGGCGGCAAGTACGAACATCGCGTGCGACCACGCCAGCGGCACGGCCCAGGCGGCCCGGCCGGTGCGCGGGTCGATCTGCTCGGGCAGAAGACCGGTCGGCGTGCGGTACCGGACCGCCCATTCCAAGAGCGGGAGGGCGCGGTCGTACTGTCCGCGGCGCGTCCGGTACAGGCACAGCCAGAGTGTGGTCAGGACCCACGGATTGCCGCCGACGTACCGGTCGTCCTCGTACCGTTTCAGACCGCCGAAGTTCGCGACGGTCAGGCGTCGCTCGATTTCGTCGGCCGTGCGCTCGACGCGCGGATCGTCCGGCGGGAACAGTTCGAACGGCACGCTCACCCCGAGCAGACTGACGTCGGCCGTCGCGTCATAAGAGAGATAATAGGACGAATATCCCTTGCCGTTTGTGCGGACGGTCGCCCGTTTACCCTGCCGGACGGCTTCGCGGTATACCGGCTCCGCCACCCTGACGTTCAGACTGCGGTAAAACATGCCTTGCGCCTCGTTCCAGCAAAGTTCGCCGACGGCGCGCCGGATCCGTTCCGCCGCCGTCGACCATTCGGCGGCATATCCGGGTTCGCCGAGCTGTTCGGCGATGCGCGACGCGGCCGTCAGTCCCGCGGATACGGCAGCCGCCGAATACGTGTGCTGGCCGAACCGTTCTTCCCACAAGTCGTGGCTGGGGCGGGGCAGTCCGGTCTCCGGATCGAGAAAGCCGACGAGAAATCGGGCGCCCTTGCGCACGGCCGGCCAGACGCGCTTCAGAAAGCCGGGATCGCGCGTGTGAAGATAATGCTGCCACATGCCCCACAGGATGGAGCCGCTTTCGTCGATCTGCAACCCCCAGTTCGGCGCAAGCCGTCCGTCGTGATCATGGCGCTGTTGCCACGAGCCGTCCGGATCTTGTGCGGTGAGCGTCCACTCGTAAAATTTTTCCGAAAGCCGCGTCAGGCCCGCGCGGTCGAGCGCCGTCGCGATGAACGCGGCGTCGCGCCCCCAGCAAAATCCGTATCCGCCGCAGCGCGAAAACGCTTCATCGAACTCGGGCGCAGCGATAATGCCGCCGCTTCGTTCGTCGCACATGAGCCGGATCGCCAGCAGAGACCGTTCGTAAAGATCGCGGATGTCCGCGCGGTCGGTCGGCAACGGGGAGACGTCGTTCAGGAATCGACGCCAATGATCGACCGTCGTTTCCAGCCAGTGACGGGGGGACCGGGACTTCGCCTTGCTCAAGGTTTGCAGCGCCGCGTCCCGCGTATGTCCGGCGGCGATATAGACGGCCAGTTCGGTCCGTCCTCCGGCCGGCACCTGTTCAAACCTCCACGTCAGGGCGCCGTCCGGCGTCATGTCGATTTCGTTGCCGTTTAACGGCCCGGAACAGACGGCTTCCCACGCATTTCCTCCCGCCTGATAGCCTGTGCAAACGTTTGAACCCGCGACCGCAAAAACGTATTCGCGCCGCAAATGGATGAGCGCGTCGGCCGAGTACTCGAAAAACGTCGTATGATAAAAGCAAGAATCATCCGGGCGAAACGACGAATACCAGACGAATTCGAACGAGACCGGCCGGTCGCTTCGGTTGTCGAACGCATACTGGCGCACGAAAAAGTTTTCGTCCGGCACGGCGTAATCGATCGTCTCCACCGCGACGGGCGAATGAGGCGATGTCGCGCGGACCCGAAAAACGTTCGTGCCTAGTAAATAACCGGCTTCGTGTCGCCATCCGTCCGTTTCCGCGTCGAACCACGCGGTGTCGTTCCGGCCGTCCAGGCGCAGGCCGGTCCTGATCGCGTCGAGATGCTGCGGGTAGTCGACGTGCGGCCACCACAGCCGATAGATTCTTCCTGTTTTCCCAAGGGAAGCAAGAAAACGGGAATTGCCGACGACGGCGTCGATCAGGTGCGGCTTCTTGTCTGCCTCCCATCTATTTTCGTTCATCGACCGTGTTCTCCTTTCAAGTCGGGCAGGCTCGTCGCAGCAGGCTCGCATGAAGCCGGCCCGTAAGCTTTTCGCTGCAGCAAACGGCAATGCTAGGCTCTGGCGTCGGACAGCGACGACTCCCGTACAACGAGCCGGTGAGGCACGATGATTCTCCGCTGATGCAACGGTTCCTTGCGGATCGCCCGAATCAGGATCTGGGCAGCGGCATAGCCGATTTCATAGACGCCGATGTCGATCGAACTGATCGGCGGGGTGCACAGTTCGGCGATCGCCGTGTTGTTGAACGCGACGAGGCCCAGGTCTTGCGGCACGCGATAGCCGAGTTCGGCCAATCCCCGCACGACGCCGAATGCCACCATGTCGTCGATCGCGACGAGCGCCGTGGGGCGTTCGGGCAGACTCATGAAAAAAGACATCGCGCGGTAGCCGCTTTCCTGCAAAAATTCCCCTTCGACGATCCATTCGTCGCGTGTTTCAAGCCCCGCTTCCTGAAGCGCTTTCCTGTATCCTTCCAGCCGGTCGCGCGAGACGACCAGATTCGGCGGGCCGCTGACGAAACCGATTCGCCGGTGTCCCTGGGCGATCAGATGACGCGTCGCGTCGTAGGCGGCCTGGACGTTGTCGTTGTCGACGGACAGCACGTCCGGATGTTCTTCCGAGCGGCCGATCAGGACGAACGGAAAACGCTGTTCGGTCAGAAACGCGACGAGCGGATCGTTCCGGCGGGAATACAGCAGCACAACGCCGTCCGCGCGCCGGCCCTTGACCAGTCGGGTGACCGCATCTAGTTCTTCCCGCTCCGTCGTTCCCGCCGTCATCGTCAGGTCGTATCCCGCGCGCGTCGCCTGCGTCACGATACCGCGAAGCACTTCGGGAAAAAACAGGTTGAGGAACAGTTCTTCCGCCGGCCGCGGCAAAATGACGCCGATCGCTTGAGCGGTCTTGGAAACGAGATTTTTGGCGGCTATATTCGGATGGTAACCGAGTTCCTCCATCGCTTCCCGCACTTTTCGCGCCGTAGCCGGGCTGATGCGGGGATGGTTGGAAATGACGCGGGAAACGGTCGAGGGCGAAACCCCCGCCCGCTTGGCCACGTCGATGATTGTCACGGTCATGGCGATAGATCCTCCACGAGATGCAAACGATTGAATTTCATTTCTTTCATCATAGCGAACAATTCTCGCAATTGCAATCCCGTTTGTGCACGATCGTTTGCATAAAAAGGCGACGGATCGTTCAAGAAAAAAGAGAAAATGTAAATGACGGCGAGATTCTCGAAGATAACGGCGGAATACTTCCCGAAAAGGCCGATAAATTTCCGATTTTTTCAGTATTGCAATTCGAGCCGCGCCGTTATATGCTGAAAGCAAAGCTTTAAAGCGGTTTCAGGTGCAACGCTCGCCGCTTTTTCGCTGTGTTTTGAGCAAACGTTTGCACCAAACCGCCGGGCTTGAAAATCCGCAAGGAACGTTACGAAAGGGGAAAAGGCGAATGAAAAAGTGGTGGATGCTGCTGTGCGCGCTGGTGTTGACGGTTCCGCTCGCCGCCTGCGGATCGAACGGAAGCGGATCGTCGTCGCCGCCTTCCTCGACTTCACCGGAGCCGTCGGCGACGGCGGCGGCGGAAGACGGCGGCGATACGGCCGGACTCAAGCCGGAACCCGGCGCCAAACTGATCGTCTGGGAAGCGAAAGAACAGCAGCCGTTCCTGGAAGTGATGGCCAAGGAGTTCGAGGCCAAGTACGGCGTTCCCGTCGAGTTTCAGGAAGTAAATCCCGTCGACCAGTTGGGGCGCATCAAAACAGACGGACCGGCGGGCCTGGCCGCGGACATTTTCGTCATGCCGCACGATCAGCTCAGCGAAGCCGTGGCTTCCGGATTTTTGCTGCCGAACGACGTATTCGCCGAAGAGACGAAACAAAATTTCGTCAAGGCGGCGGTGGACGCCGTCACGTTTAACGGCACGCTGTGGGGCTACCCGCGGAACATGGAAACCTACCTCCTGTTTTACAACAAATCGCTCGTGAAACCGGAAGACCTTAAGGACTGGAACAGCATCATCGCGTTCGCGAAATCGTTCAACGATCCCGCCAACAACAAGTTCGGCTTCATGTACGAAGTCAACAACTTCTACTACAATTACGCGTTCATCGCCGGCTACGGCGGGTATGTGTTCGGTAAAAACGGCACCGATCCGAACGATATCGGCCTGAACAACGCGGGCGCGGTGGAAGCGATGAAGTTTTTCCGCAGCCTGCGCGAGGCGCTGCCGATCCGCGCGACCGACGCCACGTTCGACGTCAAGACAAATCTGTTCCAGACAGGGAAGCTCGCGATCAACATGGACGGTGTCTGGCAGCTCGGCAATTTTACGAAGGAAAAACTCGGGTTCGACGTCGGCGCCGTACCGCTGCCGCCGCTTCCCAACGGACAACGTCCGATTCCGTTCGCGGGCGTCAAGGCGTATTTCGTCAGCGCGTTCAGCAAGTATCCGAACGCGGCGAAGTTGTTCATCCATTACGTCACGACGAAAGAGGCGCTCGTCAAAGACTATGAATTGACGGGCATCATTCCGGCCCGCGTCGGCATGGACAGCGACCCGGCGATTCAAAACAACGAGCTAGCGCGGGCGTTTCTCGAACAGTTCAAAACGGCACAGCCGATGCCGTCCATTATCGAAATGCGGCAGGTATGGGGGCCGATCACCGCGGCGCTCGAGCCGATCTGGAACGGCGAGGACATCCAGAAAACCCTGGACAAGGCGGTTCAGGACATCAAGACCGCTATCGCACAACAATCGAAGAGTTAAAGAACGGCGGGGAGAAGTCGGGGAAGGGGGGGCGCCCCTTCCCTGCTTCTATGAAAGGTGGGAAAGCGCATGACCGCGCATCGGACGGTCGCGGCCGTCCTGTCGGCGGCGGCGATGGGGCTGGGGCAAATCTACAACCGGCAATTCGTAAAAGGATTTCTGTTGTTGATGTTTCATGCCGCCGGGGTCTGGTTTTTCGCGACGCGGCTCGGCCACGCGCTGTGGGGGCTCGTCACGCTCGGAGAGCGGAAACAGGAACTCCGGCGGGTCGGCAAGGTGTACCAGGTCGTGCCGGGAGACCATTCGATTTTTCTGATGGTGGAAGGGTTGATCGTCCTCTTCGCTTTTATGGTGTTCATCGCGGCATATGCGGCGAACATCCGCGACGCCTACAGAGTCGGCCGGCTGCGCGAGCGGGGCGGACGGCCGAACGGCTTTCGCGAAACGTTGGATTATCTCGTCGACCGGAAGTTCCCGCAGCTCGTCGTCGCCGTTCCTCTTCTGTTCGTCTTTTTCTTTTCGGTGCTGCCGATCGTCTTTTCCGTGCTGATCGCGTTTACCAATTATTCATCGCCGAAATATTTGCCTCCGGCGAATCTGGTCGACTGGACCGGTTTTGCGGCGTTTCGCGACCTGTTCGGGTTGAGCGCGTGGAAAAAAACGTTTTACGGCGTATTTTCGTGGACGGTCACGTGGGCGGTGTTGGCGACGCTTACCACTTTTTTCGGCGGATTTGCTGTCGCGCTGCTCGTCCAGCAGCCGGGCATCCGGTTCAAGGCGTTCTGGCGGACGGTCTATATGCTGCCGTTTGCGATTCCGGCGTTCGTGTCGTTGCTCGTCATGCGGAATTTCTTCAACGCCCAGTTCGGGCCGCTCAACCAATATCTGCGGTGGATCGGCATCGAAGGACCGCCGTGGCTGTCCGATCCGACCTGGGCGAAAGTGACGGTGCTTCTGGTCAATCTCTGGATAGGTTTCCCGGTTTCGATGCTGCTGATCATGGGCATTTTGACGACGATTCCGCGCGAACTGTACGAGGCGGCGGCGGTGGACGGGGCGTCGGCGTTTCAGAAATTCCGCGTGATTACGTTTCCGACCGTCATGTTCGCGCTTTCTCCGATCCTGATCGGCCAGTTCGCAGGCAATATCAACAATTTCAACGTGATCTACCTGCTGACCAACGGCAATCCGGCCAACAGCGAGTATCAGTTCGCCGGCCATACGGACCTGCTCATCACCTGGCTGTACAAATTGTCCGTGAACAACGGCAAATATAATTTCGCGTCGGTCATCGGGATCGTCATTTTCCTGGTTGTAGCGAGCTTTTCGATCTGGAATTTCCGGCGCACGCGCGCGTTCCGGGAGGAGGAGCTGTTCCGATGATCGGGTATCGCCTGCGCAGGAGGCTTTGGCTGGCGTTCAGTTATCTGTTGCTCGTGCTGATCGCGATTTTTGCCGCGTACCCGTCGCTCTGGGTGATCATGGCGTCGTTTCGCCCCGGCACGTCGCTGTTCAGCGAGACGTTTTGGCCGGAGCGGTGGACGACGGTTCATTACCGGGAATTGTTTTATAAATTCAAATTCGCGCAATGGTACGTCAACACGCTGAAAATCGCCGCGGTTTCGACGGTGTTCGGCACGCTGTTCGTGCTGCTTACGGGATACGCGTTTTCCCGGTTCCGGTTTTACGGCAAAAAGACGATCATGACCGTTCTGTTCGTGCTCGGGATGTTTCCGTCGTTTATGAGTCTGATCGCGGTCTATATTCTGCTTTTGAATATGAACCTGCTCAACCGGCATTCCGCCCTGATGATGGTCTATTCGGCGGGAGCGGCGCTCGGTTATTTGCTCGTCAAGGGGTATTTCGACACGATCCCGAAAAGCCTCGAGGAAGCGGCCCGGATCGACGGAGCGAGCCACTGGACCGTCTTTGTCCGGATTTTCCTGCCGCTGTCGCGGCCGCTCGTCGTCTTTTTGTCCGTCACGACGTTCGCCGGCGCGTTCAACGATTTTATTTTCGCCCAGATGGTGCTCCGGTCGCAGGAAAAGCTGACGCTTGCGGTGGGGCTCTACAACATGGTCAGCGGGCAGTTCGCCACGCAGTTTACGGTTTTCGCGGCCGGCTGCGTCCTGGTGGCGGTGCCGATCACGATTCTGTTTATGGCGATGCAGCGGTTTTTGGTCGAAGGGCTGACGGCGGGGGCGGATCGGCGGTGAAAAGGCGGATTCGGACGCGGGCGCTTGCGGCAACGTCGGTGTTGTCGGCGCTTGTTGCGGCGGCGCTCGGTTATGCGGCGATCCGGTCGGCGGACGTCGCGCGGGAAGCAGCGCCGGTCTGGACGCCCCCGGCCGAAACGGTGCCGATGGGGGAAAGCGTCGGCGTTTTTTATGAAATTTTCGTCCGCTCGTTTCGCGATTCGGACGGCGACGGCATCGGCGATCTGAACGGAGTGACGGCATCGCTGGATTATTTGGCGGATCTCGGCGTCCGCGGCATCTGGCTGATGCCGATCCAGCCGGCGGCCAGTTATCACGGGTACGACGTCACGGATTATTACGGCATCCATCCCGATTACGGGACGATGGAGGATTTCCGCCGGTTGGTGGCGGAGGCGCACCGGCGCGGAATCCGGGTCATCCTCGATCTCGTCCTCAACCATACGAGCGACAAGCATCCGTGGTTCCGGGAGGCGGCCGAAGGAAGCGACAATCCGCGCCGCGACTGGTACGTCTGGGCGGAGGATCAGGGGATCGAGCCGACGGAGCCGGGACCGTGGGGACAAAAAGTGTGGCACCGCATCGGCGGATCTTTCTATCTAGGAGTTTTCTGGGAGAAGATGCCGGATTTGAATCCGGACAATCCGGAAGTGCGGGCCGAATGGATCCGGATCGGACAATTTTGGCTGAAGCTCGGCGTCGACGGGTTCCGGCTCGATGCGGCGAAGCATATTTATGAAAATTTCCGCTCGTCCGTCGGCGACCGGCTGACCACGGAGAAAAATACGGCATGGTGGCGGGAGTTTCGCCGCGGTTTGGACGAAGTGAATCCGAACGCGTATTTGGTCGGCGAAGTCTGGGATTCGCCGGCGGTGATCGGTCCGTATTTAAACGGGGCGTTTGATTCCGCTTTCAATTTCGAACTGGCGAATCGGCTCGTCGGAACGGCCCGGGCGGAGCGCGCTTCGACGGTCGTCGAGTCGCTCTCGAAGGTGCTCGCCTATTATTCGTCGCAATCCGGCGGCCGGTTCGTCGACGCGCCGTTTCTGACCAACCACGACCAGAACCGGGTGATGAGCGAGCTCGGCGGCCGCGTGGGACGGGCGAAGATCGCCGCGTCTTTGTTGCTGACGATGCCGGGCAATCCGTTTCTGTATTACGGCGAGGAACTCGGCATGCGCGGAACGAAGCCCGACGAGCGGATCCGCGAACCGATGCCGTGGTCCGAGGACGGCCGGTCGGACGGCGATACGCGGTGGGAACCGGCGCTAAACCGGACGCCTGGCGTGTCGGTGGAAAAACAGAGAAACGACCCGGATTCGCTCTTGAACCATTACCGGAAGATGATCGCGCTTCGCAACCGGGAACCGCTTCTTCAAAACGGCGGGATCGCGCGTTTTCCGCTCGCCGGCGACGGCGTGCTGGGATACGTGCGGTTTCGCGGCGACGATCGGCTGCTGGTGGTGCACAATCTGACCGGTTTACCGCAGCGGGTCGATCTGTGGACGGGCGGCAGACTGCCGTTCAGAAAAATTGCGTTCGCGAGCGAAAAAGGGGCGCGTCTTTCGCGCGGCCGGGAATTGGAACTGCCGCCGTACGCGACCGTTTTGATGCGATGAGGGAAAGGAGGGGGAGGACGAATGCGCGGATCGATCGGGGTGAAGCTTTTTCTTGTTTTGTTTTGCAGTGTGGTGTCGTTGGTGTCGTTATTGGGATACGCTTCCTATGACCGATCCAGACGGGTCATTCAGGAGCAGTTCGCGGAAGCGACCGCGGCGACGATCGCCCAGGCGACGGACAAGCTGGATTTTTTCCTGAGCACATACTCGGGCCTGACGCGGCAACTGGCGGTCGATCCGGATTTGCGCCAGGGACTGGCCGATCTGGCGGCGGGGAATCTCCCGTTTTATGAACAGGCGCGGATCAAGCAACGGATTGCGGATCGGCTGAATGCGGTTCGCGATGCGGACGCGGCGATCTCCGCCGTCCGGCTTGTGCCGAAAAACCTCGACAAAGCCGGCGTCCTGACCGCGTCGGGCGTCAGTTCGATCGTATGGGACGAGTGGAACCGGGCGTGGATGGATCGCGTCGTCCGGGCGGACGGCGAGCCGGTGTTCATGTCTTCGCGGAAACAGGGCGTTTTCGGCATGTCGCCGGAACCGGCGTTCGCGGTCGGGCGGTTGCTGAAAAATTTGAAACAGCGCGAGTCGGAGTATCTGGTGGTATTGGAAATCAGGGTCAAAGCGCTTTCGGACATGTTCGACGGCATGCAGCTCGGGACAGGCGGGGAGCTGGCGATCGTCGACCGTGAACGGCAAGTCGTGTTTTCACCGGATCCGGAAAAACTGGAAACGAAATCGGAAGTCGCGCTTCCGGAGCAATCCAGCCCGGAAGCGGCGGGCGCGTTCGTCGCCGACGTCGGCGGACGGAAGCGGCTCGTCCTGTACCGGCGGTCGGACGTGTCGGGCTGGGATATGATCGGGTCTGTCCCGGTGAGCGAACTTGTCCGGCCGTCGAACGGCATTTTGCGTTGGACCGTCGGCGGGGCGGCGTTTGCGGCTTTGGTGGCGGTGTTGTGCGGGTTGGGCGTCGTCCGGTGGGTGGGCAGGCCGATCGCCGGATTATGTCGCCTGATGGAGGAAGGCGAAAACGGCGACCTGACCGTCCGCGCGCCGTTCCGGGGGCGGGACGAGATCGCCCGGCTCGGCCGGAGTTTCAACCGGATGATGGCTCAGCTTGCGGTGTTGGTCGAGCGCATCGGCGTATCGGCGACTCAGGTCCTGGAAACCGCGTCGGCGCTGAAAGAGGTGTCCCGGCAAACGGTCGGTTCCGCGGACGAAATCGCGCTTGCGGCGCGCGACGTAGCCGGCGGTGCCGCACGACTGGCGGAGGAGGCGGAGCGGAGCGCCGAGGTGACGGGAAACGTCTCCGACCTGATGAGGCGCGCGGCGGAAACAAACGCGGCTCTGGAGCAGGCGGCCGAACGCGTGCGGGAACTCGGCGTCCGCGGGGCGGCGGGCATGGGCGAATGGGTAGAAAAAACGGATGCGGCCGACGCGATGTTTCGGACGCTTGCGGACAAGATCACGCAACTGCGGGAACGGGCCGGATCGATTCGTCGCTTGCTCGCGATCATGGAAGATTTGACCAAGAGGACGAACATTCTGTCGCTGAACGCTTCGATCGAGGCGGCACGCGCCGGCGCGGCGGGCAAAAGTTTCGCCGTCGTCGCCGGAGAAATCCGAGGGCTGGCGTTGCAGGCCAAAGAGTCGATCGGCGTGGCCGAGCGGATTGTGGCCGACATCCAGCAAGAAGTCGACGAGACTGTGGAACGGTTGTCCGCCGTGTCGCCGATGCTGGCGGAACAGGCTCAGGCGGTCCGTGAAAGCGCGCATTTGTTTGAAGCCGTATCGTCCGAGATGGAGGCGTTTCTCCGGAGGCTGGCCGAATCGACCGCCGCGATTCTTGAACTGGAACGATGCGGGAAGATCTTGGCCGAGCGGATCGACGGCGTCAGTGCCGTTTCTCAGTCGTCCGCAGCTTCCTCCGAACAGGTGGCGGCTTTGGCCGACGGGCAACGGGAGGCCAGCCGGAAGCTGGAGGAACTTTCGCATCGTTTGGAGTCGATGTCGGAGCGGCTGCGGGAGTCGTTCGCCCGTTTCCGGACGGGGTAGACGGTTTTGGGGGAAGAAAAAGAAAACGCCCTCGTATGTTACGAGGGCGCCTTTAATTTAATACCTGCCGCTTCGAGTTCTTTTCGGATTTGTTCTGCTTCTTCGTCTGTTAAAAGATCATCTAACGTCGGGCCTCGAAAATGTTCAGTATCATCGATGATCCCTTTTTTCGCATTTGCCCGAGCTCTTTCCACCCGCGCCTTGAATCGTTCCGGCAACATTATGATCTCCCCCAACTTCAGTATACTTCAGTATATTGTATTGCGCAACTTGAGGCGTACATCCACGATGAAAAAGCGCGCTTGCATGAACGCTTGCCGGCGTTGGCGCAAGAAATCGGCCGTCGCAGCGGCCGAGACGATTGTTGTATTGGACTTAGAGACTCACATTCTTTTTCCCGAGCGTACTCCCAACTACGACTACATGCGTTTCTTGTTTGACCCGCCGATTTAACTGTCAAGGGGTATCTCTTTTCAACATCCGAAAACCGTAGGCGGGCAGCCGCAACGTCAACCGGCGGCCGGTCGCCTCCACCGCCTCACCCGTCCAAACGTCCGTCCAGCGGCCTTCGGGAACGGCGGCGCTGACGTTTGCGGCGCGACGGCCGGCGTTGAGGAAGATCACAAAGTGTGCGTTTTCGTCTTTCCGCTCGTAGACCAGCCGTCGGTCGCCGGGACGGGCGCGCAAGAACCGGAAATCGCCGGTCCGCAGCGCGGAATTCGCCCGGCGCAGGGCGATCAGCGTCCGATAATGGGCGAACAGGTCGCGGTCCTGTCGGTCGGCATCCCAGATCATGCACCGTCGGCAATCCGGGTCGCCGCCGCCGGTCATGCCGATTTCGTCGCCGTAATAAATGCACGGCGCGCCGGGAAACGTCAACTGGAACAGCACGGCCAGTTTCATGCGCCGTTTGTCGCCGCCGCACATCGTCAACAGCCGCGGCGTGTCGTGGCTGCCGAGCAGGTTGAAGGCGACTTCCGTCACCGGATCTGGATAACGGGCGAGCAGCGAACCGATCGCATCGGCGAATTGCTTGGCGTCGATCCGTTCTTTTGCGAAAAAGTCGAGGACGGCGTCGGCGAACGGGTAATTCATCACCGCGTCGAACTGGTCGCCCTGCAGCCAGGGCGAGGCGTCGTGCCAGATTTCGCCGACGATGTAGGCGTCGGGTTTGGCGCGCTTGACGGTTTTGCGGAAGTCCCGCCAAAACCGGTGGTCGACCTCGTCGGCGACGTCGAGCCGCCAGCCGTCGATGTCGGCGGTTTCGATCCAATATTCCGCGACGCCGAGCAGGTAATCGCGGACTTTCGGATGTTCCGTGTTCAGTTTCGGCATCGTCGGGACGAACGCGAACGTGTCGTAGGTCGGAATTCCGTCGCGGACGGCGGGCGGCCACTCGCGGACGTGGAACCAGCCGGCGTATGCCGAGTCGCGGCCTTTTTCCAGCACGTCGACGAACGGCGCGAACTCGGCGCCGCAATGGTTGAACACGGCGTCGAGCACGACGCGGATGCCGCGTTCGTGACAGGCGGCGACCAGCCGGCGTAACGTTTCCGCGTCGCCGAAGTGCGGGTCGATTTTTCGATAATCTTTCGTATCGTACTTGTGGTTGGACGGCGCTTCGAAAATCGGCGTCAGATAGAGTGCGTTGACGCCGAGTTCGGCGAGGTAGTCGAGCCGGTCGATAATGCCCGCCAGGTCTCCGCCGAAGACACTTCGCGGCGTCGGCCGTCCGCCCCAAGGTTCGGTGCCGGGCGGATCGTTGGACGGGTCGCCGTTGGCGAAGCGGTCGGGAAAAATCTGATAAAACACCACTTCCTTCGCCCACTCCGGCGGCCGGAACACGTCGCCGGGATGAAGGAACGGGTATTCGAACAGTCCGTGGGCGTCGGCGAGCGGTTCGCGGGAAAAACCGTTTTCGCCGTACCAGACGGTTTCCCGGCCGGAACGGAGCATGAATCCGTACCGGAGTCGGCGAAACGGCGGCCGGACGGCGACCTGCCAGTAGTCGAACAGGGCGTCGCTGAAACGTTTCGTCATGGGGAGCGTTTGCCGCGTCTGGTCCCACGCGTATTTGTCGCCGGCGACGGCGAACGCCCGTTTTACATCGTCGCGTTTGGTGCGCAGGCGGAGATGGATCGTGTTTTCGTCGCAGGCGTACGCCCAGGGCATGGTCGGGCGGTGGAAGACAGCTTCCAGCAGCATGGATCAAGCATCCTCCCTTAAACGAAAAGGGTACAACCTCGTCGATGTCAGGCGTTCCGAGGTTGTACCCTTGGTTTTGCGGGTAACATGGCCTTCAGGTTTGGTTTTGATTATAGGGGATTCTGTCTCCTTCTGCAAGGGAAAAACCTTAACAAGGATTTTCGAGCGGCAACGACGAATAGTGAAAATGCTTGCCCCGTCACATATCATGAAACAAGGAGGGTGCGGCGATGTACCGAGCGTTCGTGGTGGACGACGAGCCCCATATGCTGGAAGGCTGGAGAACGATGATCGACTGGAACGCCTGCGGCTTCGAGCTTGTCGGAACCGCGTGCGACGGGGAGGACGCGCTGGCCGAGATTGAAAAACACCCTCCGGATCT
This sequence comes from Candidatus Reconcilbacillus cellulovorans, assembly GCA_002507565.1. GTDB lineage: Bacteria > Bacillota > Bacilli > Paenibacillales > Reconciliibacillaceae > Reconciliibacillus > Reconciliibacillus cellulovorans. The sequence goes on along the minus strand of MOXJ01000037.1, from coordinate 6,713 downwards.
GCTCGTCACCGACATCCGGATGCCGGTCGTCGACGGTTTGGAGCTGATCCGCGCGATCCGGGAAAAGTACGGGGCGGACATCAAATGCGTCATCGTCAGCGGTTATTCCCAGTTCGAGTACGCACGACAGGCGATCCGGTACGGCGTGGGGCACTATTTGCTTAAACCGCTCGTGCCTGAGGAAGTTCACGGTCTTTTGCATGGACTCCGCGAAGCGCTGGACAGGGAAAGAATCGGGCGGGAAGTCGAACGGAAAATCCGATCCGACGCCGTTTCGGCCGTCGTGGCGGATGCCGCCAAAAAGGGCGAGTCCGAGGCCGTCCGGACGGCGGAGCGCCTCCTTGGGGCAGACGAATGGACGACCTTACGCCTCGTGGTGGTACAGGCGCTTGGAGAGCGTCCGTCGGCAGGGACGAAAACCGCGGCCGGCAGCCACTTTTGTGAAAAGGCGGTCGAAGCGGCCCGATCCTGCTTTCCGCCGCCCGTCCGAATCGTCCCGTTTTTCGATTCGCCCGACCGAATGTTTCTGCTTGCGCTGGATGCCCATTTGCCGACGGCCGAGTTCCGGGATGGTCTGGCGGAAATATATCGTCGGCTTTCCTCCTCTTTTCCCAACGTGTCGGTTTGCTTCAGTGAACGATGCCGGGGGCTCGCCGGAGTTCACGGCTTGTACCGCAACCTGACCGCCTCGGCCGAACGGTTCAGGTTGAGCGGCATCACGGGACTGTTCGGACCGGATCCCGGCCCCGGTCCGGATCCGCTGGTCCGCTACGAAGAGGTAGCGGAGCGCGTGGAGGCCTTGCTCCGGTTCGTAGAGGAAAACGACGTCGCGGGCATTGAGGGCGCCGTGGACGCGCTTGCCGACATGTGCGCGGGAGCGAATGCGTCCGTCGGACGATTTTCCCGATTTGCTTCCTACGTCTGCGGGGAACTGCTCCATCGGCTCGGAGAAGCGGGGATTGATCCGAATACGCTTCCGCCGCCGCTTTTTGCCGATCTTCTCGGTTTGTGCGACCGGCCGAGCTGGACGGCCGAAAAACTGAAAGCCGTGTGCGTTCAGGTGGCAAGATGGTTGGCGGGGCGATCGGCCAACGATTGTTCTGACGTCTTGGTTCAGGTCGTGCATTACGTCAGGCGACATTATCGCCGTTCGATCCGGCTGCGCGAGGTGGCGGATCGTTTTCATCTGGACCCCGTTTTGCTCGGACAGCGGTTCAAAAAGGAAACAGGCTGCACGTTTCACGAATATGTGCATCGTTTGAGGATCGAGGAAGCGAAAAAGCTGCTTTGCCGGACGGACATGAAAATCGACGAGATCGCCAAAACGCTCGGCTATCATGATGAGGAGTATTTCGCTGAAAAATTTAAATCGCTTACAAACTTAACCCCGTCGCTTTACCGGAAAATGGACGGCAAGGGGTAACCGTTATGTTATATAAAATTAATGACATTCCTCTTAGATATAAGTTTTTGCTCATTTACTTTCTGTGCGTTCTCATACCGATCTTGACAATCAACCTGTTGTTTTTCCATCAAAACTCGGCTCACGTCCGGATCCGTGAAGAGGACAATGTCAGGAAATCGTTCGAACGAGCGACCGGTGAATTGCTCGCCATGATCGAGGAGAGCGTCGAATTGAGCCTGTCGATTTCGGCGGATGCTTCGCTTTACGAAGCACTCGACCGTACGTACCCGACCCCGGCCGAATTTTACGAAACGTACAACAATGTTCTCCGCGACAAGCTGAAGCGATATGTGTACGCCTATTCCAACATCTCGGAAATCGCCGTTTACACGGCCAATCCGACGATCGAAAACGGCGGCAATTACCACAGGCTCAGCGACGACCCCTTTTTTTCAGCGTTGTTTGACCGACTGGAGCGTTCCGGTGAAAACTTTATGGTCGTCGCTTATATCGATACGAGTCTGCTGACTCCGACCAAGCGCATCAGCGTCATCAGCAGGATGGATATGTTCCGGTTATATTCGGATTATGAAAAATACTTAAAAATCGATCTGAACATCGGAAAAATCGCCAGCATTTTGGACCGGGAAAAGGACATCGTGCTGCTTCGGCTCATCGACGACGAAAATCGGATCGTCGTCTCGGGACTTCCCTCCGAAACGCAAAGTTTGCAAATGGTCGGTTTTGTCGAGCCGAAAAATGCCATGGTCATGACACTTGGAGAAACGGGTTTCGCCAAAGGATGGAAAGTCGTCGGCATTCCCGACGACCGGCGGATCGAGGCGCTCATGAGCAACGCCCGCCGGTTCGTCTTATGGCTGACGGTCGCCACCACTGTCATCCCGACGCTGCTCATTTTCGTCATCCTTCGCTCGTATCATGACCGGATCCAAAAATTGGCACGACACATGAAAAAAATCAAAAACGGCCAGTTCGAATTGATCGAACTGCGCGAGGACCGCGACGAAATCGGCGGGCTCATCCGCAGCTTCAACACGATGGCCGGTAAAATCAACTCTCTGATCAACGACGTTTACAAACTCGAAATCCGGCAAAAAAGTCTGGAGCTCGAACGGGTCCGCGCGGAAATCAACATGCTGCAAAGCCAGATGAATCCCCATTTTCTGTTTAATACGTTAAATGCCTTGTACGTTGTATGTACTAAACGGGGGTATTTGGAGGCAACAGAAATTGTCCGGAATCTTTCTCTTTTGTTGCGCCGAATGATCAGCTTTACGGACGATCTCGTGCCGCTGAGCGAGGAAATCCATTTTACGGAAATGTATTTGCGAATCGAGAAGTTCCGATTCGGAGACCGGTTCAATTATGAGTTTCAAATCGACCCGCAAGCGGCGTCTTGCCTCGTTCCGAAAATGAGTATCCAGCCGCTCGTGGAAAACGCCTGCAAACACGGGCTGCAGATGGCGAAGGGGGCCGGGAAAATCTCGGTGGAGGCCAGGTTAACCGATCGCGAGCTCGAAATTTATGTCCGCGACGACGGGGTCGGCATGAACAGAGATGCCTTGGAACGGTTGTTGAGTTCTCTGAAATCTGACGATTACGGCCATGGTCACGTCGGCATCCGGAACGTGTACCGCAGGCTGGAGTTGTTTTATGGAGAAAACATAAGATTCTTGGCACAAAGCGAGCCCGGTAAAGGAACGACGATCGGCTTCGGCATTCCAATTGAACGATTGGAGGTTATTGCATCGACATGATCAAAAAGCGAAACGATTCATACGGCGTATTGCTTGTAGACGACGAACCCCTGGCCATCCAGGGATTGTTGATGATGATCGATTGGGAAAAATGCGGATTTCGCGTGCTGGGCAGCTGCGAGAACGGAGAAGACGCATTCTGCTGGATCGAACAGTTATCCCCGGAGGTTGTCGTCACGGACATCCGCATGCCCGCCGTGGACGGCCTGGAGCTGATCGAGCGGACGCGCCGGGCGGGGAATGATCGCACACGGTTTGTCATTGTGAGCGGGTACGGCGAATTTCAATACGCGAAGCGGGCGCTTGAGCTGGGCGTGCGGGATTTCTGGATGAAACCGGTTTTGTCGAGCGAGGCGGAAGCAACGCTAGCCAAAATCCGGAGCGAACTTGACCGCCAGACAGAGGCGGGACTGATCCGCGACTATGCCGAGCGATACGCGCTGGGCTACGCGCTGTCGATCCTGCTGTACGATCCGGGGGCGGTTTCGGATTTTTCCGCGCTGGAACCGTTGGCCCGTTTGTCCGGGCGGGCGAAGGGATGGGCATACATCCTCGTCGAGACGGATGCCGGCGAAACGGACAAGGCACGCGAAGCGGCGGAACGTTTGGCGGAAGAAACCGGACGATGTCCGCTGATCGAACGCGACCGGAGATCGTTCGGTTTGATTTACGGTGCGGAAAACGGAGAGGAGGACGAAGTGCGCGTATTTTCCCGCCGTCTTTACGAACGAGTGCGCGGCGCGGTGAACGGCACGGTGGGGATTGCGGTGGGAAGTGTGACGCAAAGCCTGGAAACCGTCTCCCGATCCTATTCACATGCGCTCGAGGCAAGCAGGTTCCTGTTTTTCGGGCGGGAAGAACTCATCCATTATTCGGACGTCAAACATAGTTCGCTCGTCTTCGGCGCGGGTCTTCTTCAGGCGTCGGACGCCATCGTGGAGCTGGTGGAAGGCGACGATGCCGAAACGCTTGTCAAAGCGGTAAGAGAGTTATTTCAAAATTTTATGAAAGAAATGACTCATCCAAAATTAGTAGGAATTTTATCTATTCAGGTTGCGCTGCGATGTGCAGGCGTGTTCAAGGAATGGGGCGGAAATCCGAACGCGTTGCTGATGGATACCGGTTGGGATGAATTTGATTTCCATTCAAGGCGCTTAAGCGAAATCGAAAATTTCCTGACCTCTTTCTGCCTGAAATGCCAAAGCGGCATTTCCGAACTGAAACGCCGCCGGTCGGGCGGAACGGTCATACAGGTCGCCGAATATTTACGGCTTCATTACCGGGAGCCGGTAACCGTCAGGGAAATCGCGGGTCGTTTCTATGTCAACCCGGTTTATCTCGGCCAGCAGTTTATGCGGAAATTCGGCATGGGGATTCTGGATTACGTTCATCATCTTCGCATAGAGGAAGCGAAGCGTCTGCTCCGCGAAACCGACTTGCCGGCGGCGTTCGTCGCCGAGTCGGTCGGATATGATTGCTATCCGCATTTTTTGAAGCAGTTCAAGAAACATACCGGAACGATACCGTCCGATTACAGGGCGGGAACGCGGCCGATCGGGACAAAACGATAAAATCAGGGGGGAATAATCCTTAAATCTGTTTATTGTGATGCCGCTTACAATCCACAAAATAGAGGATGAAGCATATTTCATCGCTTGCAGAGGAGGTCATCGGGCATGAAAGTTCGCCCCAGAAAGTCGCTGTGGATTGTGGCGGCGATTCTTTTGGTTTCCAGTGTTGCGTTGTGGGGATGCAGCGACAACGGCGGGGACCGGTCTTCTTCGGCATCTCCGGCCGCAAGCAAGGACGGTGGGTCTTCTCCGCAAAAGCCTGAACCGATCACGATTTCCGTTTTTTACGGTGCACCCGGGCAGCAGGTGACGCCGGACAACAAGATTTATAAAAAAATTCGCGAGGAGCTCGGGGTAACGCTGAAAGAAGAGTTCCTCGTCGGCGACCTGGAACAAAAACTGGGCGTCATGATCGCAAGCGGCGACTATCCCGATCTCATCACCGCCAGTACGAAACTGGTGGCAGCGAAAGCCGTCATCCCGCTGGAGGACCTGATCGAGCAACACGCGCCGAATTTGAAAAAGCATTACGCAAAAGTCTGGAACAAGCTGAAAGACCCGAGCGACGGCCATATTTACTGGCTGCCCAACTACGGCGTTTTTCACGGGAAAGTTTACGATACGTGGTATGCCGGTCCTGCTTTCTGGATCCAGAAAGACGTGTTGAAGGAATTCGGCTATCCCAAACTGAAAACGCTTGATGAATATTTTAATTTGATCAGGGAATATGTGAAAAAACATCCGACTATTGACGGTCAGCCGACGATCGGATTTACGACGCTGGCGTACGACTGGAGAATATTCCCGTTTATCAATGCTCCCGAACATCTGACCGGCCATCCGAATGACGGCGACGTCGTGGTCGACAACAACGTCGCCCAGGTGTTCTGGGACAAAGATATGACCAAACGGTATATCCAAGAGCTGAATAAACTTTACAACGAAGGTCTGATGGACAAGGAAGCGTTTACGCAAAACTACGACACTTATCTGGCCAAACTGGCCACCGGACGCGTGGTTGGCATGTTCGATCAGCATTGGAATTTTCAGCAGGCCGAAGATTCTCTCATCGCACAGGGCAAAATCGAGCGCACGTACGTCGGCTTCCCGCTCGTGTATGAGCCGGGAATCCGGGAATGGTACCGAGATCGTCCCCCGGTCAATTTGAACAACGGGTTCGGCATTACGGTAAAAGCCAAAGATCCGGTGCGCATCATCAAATTCCTCGACGCGGTAATGGATGAAAAATGGCAAAAGCTTTTCTCCTGGGGCGAAGAAGGCGTCGATTACATGGTCAGGCCGGATGGGAAGTTCTATCGTACGCCGGAGCAACGCAAACAGCAGGAGGATACGGCTTGGAAGCTGGCCAACAAGGCGGAAACGCTGTTCGGGTACCTGCCGAAAATCGAAGGGTCTTACAGCGACGGAAACGCGACATCGCCGGGTAACCAGCCGGACGAGTTTTTCGAATCGCTGAAGCCCCTGGACAAAGAAGTGCTGAGCGCCTACGGCCACAAGACGTGGACGGAGTTTTTCGCCGAGCCGCCGGAAAACCCGGTCTACTATCCCGCATGGACGATCGATTTGATCGAAGGGTCGGAAGCCGCGGTCGCGCATAAGCGGATGGTCGACACGATGCTGAAATATTTGCCGAAAGCAGTCATGGCCAAGCCGGACCAGTTCGAAAAGGTATGGAACGAGTACGTGACCGAATTCCGCAAAATCAATATCAAGGCGTATGAAGACCGGATCAACGAACAAATTCAATGGCGGATTAAGAACTGGTCGAGTTCTTAAGCGACGGCGGTACTTCAAAAAGCGGAAGGCCGCGGGCGGATGAAAGCCGCCCGCACCTTCCGCTTAAAAGGAGCCATTCCTGTAGTGAATGAATTTGCGGTTTGAAAAGAAAGAGCGCCTCCTGTATGCTGGGTCTTGGAATGTAACACACTCACTGCCCTT
>MOXJ01000036.1 GCA_002507565.1 Candidatus Reconcilbacillus cellulovorans | reverse complement strand
CGGAGCGGGAAGCGGTGGCGGCGGCGATCGAGGCGGCGAAGGAAGGGGAGGTGGGGGCGATGATTACGAACATCGAGCGGAGCATCGAGCGGATCAAGAAGCGGCTGAGGGCGGAGGCCCGGGCGGAAGGTTGGGCGGAAGGTCTTGCGCAAGGAATGGCGAAAGGCCGAGTGGAGGAGAGGCGGGTGATGGCTAGGAAGCTGCTGATGAGAGGGATGGCGGTGGAAGAAGTGGCGGAGCTGACGGAGCTGTCGGTCGACGAGGTGCGGCGATTGAAGATGGACGAATGAAAGAGGGAGACCGAAAGTTGCTTGTCCTTTTCTCGGAACGATGACACCCTGACAATATCACAGAACGACGACAGCAGGGTCCCCCACCGTTTGACATTATCATGATTTAAACTTATACTAAATCTAAATCTGATTTTTAAGGTGACACCCCGTGAAAAAACGGATGCTGACCGCTCAGAGGCGGGCTGTTTATGAGACGCTGAAAGAATGCCGGACGCATCCGACCGCAGCCGAGTTAATCGACCTGCTGCGGGAGCGGGGGTATCATTTCGCCTACGGGACAGTCTACAATTCGCTTCGCTATCTGGTCGAAAGCGGTATGATCCGCGAGCTGAAATTCCGCGAGACGGCCAGCCGCTACGACGCGGTAACGGAAGACCATCCCCACCTGGTGTGCGAAAGATGCGGCAGGGTGGAGGAAGTGTTCGCCGACATGCCGAAGGAATGGCTGAGCCGCTTGACGGAACACACGGGGTACCGGTTGCGTCGGCTGCACGTCGTGGCGGAAGGCGTCTGCCGCGAATGCCAACGGCAAGAAGCTGAAGGGGAAGGAAGGGAGGCGACGCATGTCTGAAACGGTGGCGCTGAAGGAATGGGCGGCGGTTGTGCGCGCGCTGCGGGAAGGCCGGCAGATCGTCGTGCTTCGCAAGGGCGGGATCGCGGAGGAGACGCGAGAATTCCGTCTGGAGAGTCATTCGTTCGCACTTTACCCGACCTACGAGCATCAGAAGCCGGAATGGCTGAAGCCTGAATTTCGTCCGCTCGTCGAAGCGACGGCCGCGTTGGTGCGAACAGACCGAACCGAATGGATCGACGCGTGGGCGGAAGTGATTAATGATCTGGAAATTTGGGAAAAAGAAGGTGTGGAGCGGTTGCGCGGCTTTCACATCTGGACGGACGATCTCGTCGACAACCGCCTGAAATGGAAGCCGGGCAAACCGCTGCACGCGCTCGTGCTTCGGGTGTACCGGCTGGATCCCCCGATCGAGGTGCCGTTTCGCGAGGAATACGCGGGGTGCCGGTCGTGGATCCGGCTGAACGTTCCGATTCCGTTCGACCGAAGCACCCCGGCGTTGCCGGACGCCGAATTCGAGGCAAAGGCGCGCTTGCTTGCCGACCTTTGCCGAAACGGCGCCGATTCGATATAATGAATCGAAAATCAATGAAAATCGCAGCGGAGGGAAACGACATGTCGCAACCGTGCCTTATTATCGAAGGCCTGCGCGCCTCGATCGACAATAAAGAGATTCTGAAAGGCGTGGACCTGACCGTTCGCGGCGGCGAAGTGCACGCCGTCATGGGTCCGAACGGAACGGGCAAAAGCACGCTCGCGGCCGTCATCATGGGTCATCCGCGTTACCAGGTGACCGCCGGATCGATTACGTTGAACGGAGAAAACGTTCTGGAAATGGAAGTCGACGAACGCGCGAGAGCTGGGCTGTTTTTGGCCATGCAGTATCCCGCCGAAGTTCCGGGCATCACCAACGCCGATTTTCTGCGCAGTGCGATCAACGCCCGTCGCGGGGAAGGCAACGAGATTTCGCTGATCAAATTCGTGCGCCAGATGGAAGCCCGGATGAAAGAGCTCAACATCGATCCGGAGTTCATGCACCGCTACCTGAACGAAGGGTTTTCGGGCGGCGAGAAGAAGCGCAACGAAATTTTGCAGCTGATGATGCTCGAACCGTCGATCGCCATTTTGGACGAGATCGACTCCGGCCTCGACATCGACGCGCTGAAAGTGGTCGCCGCCGGCGTCAACTCGATGCGCGCGCCCGAGCGCGGTTTTTTGATCATCACGCACTATCAGCGTCTGCTCAATTACATCAAGCCGGATTTCGTGCACGTCATGATGCAGGGCCGCATCGTCAAATCCGGAGGTCCGGAACTCGCCGAGCGGCTGGAAGCAGAAGGCTACGATTGGATCAAGGAAGAACTGGGCATCGAGGACGAAACGGTCGGCGCCGAAAAGGACGACGAATTTGCTGTCCCGATGAATACGCGCGCGCCGCGGCTTGGTTAAGGAAGGGGTCGGATGTGAATGAGCGCACAGACGATCGCGTTGCCGCTTACCCGTGAACAGCTTCGCGCCGCTGCCGAGGCCAGAGGCGAGCCTGCCTGGCTCGTCGACTTGCGGCTTCGGGGGCTCGAAGCGGCCGAGACGTCCGCGATGCCGAAGATCGAAAAAGTTCCCGTCGAGCGGTGGACGCTCGACCGTTACGGTTCGCACCGTACGCCGCAGCCCTGGCCGTCGCTTGCCGACCTTCCCGAGCGGTGCCGGCTGCTTTTGCCGGAAGAAGGGCAGTCGGCGGGGTTGCTCATCCAGCGCAATTCCGGCGTCGTCCATCTTCGCCTCGACCCGCGCTGGGCGGAGCAGGGCGTAATCTTCACGTCGTTGGAAAACGCCGTGCGTGAACATGAAGCGCTGGTACGCCCGTATCTGGCGTCGCTCTATCCGCCGGACGAGCATCGGATCGCCGCTCTGCATACGGCGCTGTGGAGCGGCGGGGCGTTTCTGTACGTGCCCGCCGGCGTGCGCGTCGACGTGCCGGTCCAGGCGATGTTCGTGGCGGACGACGCGGAAGCCGTTTTTGCACCGCACGTCCTGATCGTCGCCGGTGAGGACAGCTTTGTCACGTATGTTGAAAACGTTGTTTCCGACGGCTTGTCCGCCGAGCTGACGGTCAACGCCGCTTTCGAGGTGGTTGCCGCGCGCGGCGCGCACGTCCGCGTGGCGTCCGTACACAATCTGGAAGCGGCGGCGACTGGATTCAATTATCGCCGCGCCGTGCTCGACCGCGACGCCCGCATCGAGTGGCTGCTCGGCGAGTTGAACAACGGCAACGCCGTCGTCGACACGACGACCATCATGCGCGGACATGGTTCGTCGTCGGACGCGAAAACGATCTCCGTCGGCACGGGTTCACAGCGGATGAGCCTGACCACTCGGGCGATTCACGTCGGCCGGTCGACGCCGAGCGACATGGTGTCGCGCGTGGTCCTGCGCGACGAAGCGTTCGCCGTCGTCAACGGCGTGACGAAAATCGAAAAAGGCGCGACCGGCGCCAACGGCGAGCAGACGGAAAAAGTGCTCATGCTCAGCCCGAAGGCGCGCGGCGACGCCAACCCGATTCTGCTGATCGACGAGGACGACGTCCGGGCGGAACACGCCGCCAGCGTCGGTCCCGTCAACCCTGAGCACGTCTACTACTTGATGTCGCGGGGCATTACGCGCGAAGAGGCGGAGAAACTGATCATATCCGGTTTTCTGGCGCCGATCGTAGAAGAAGTCCCGCTTGAAAACGTCCGGAAACAACTGGAGCTTTTGGTCGAAAGGAAGCTGGGGCGATGAACGCGTCGGTTCGCGCGCAATTTCCGATTTTGCACCAGACGGTCAACGGTCGGCCGCTCGTCTATCTCGACAACGCCGCGACGTCGCAGAAGCCGAAGGCGGTCCTCGACGCCGTCCGCCGCTATTACGAATACGCGAACGCCAACGTGCATCGCGGCGTGCACGAGCTGGCGTCGCGCGCGACGGAGGCGTACGAAAACGCCCGCGAACGCGTGCGCCGGTTCATCGGCGCCGCCCACGCCGAGGAGATCGTGTTCACGCGCGGCACGACGTCGGCGATCAACCTGGTCGCGCACGGATACGCGCGCGTTCATCTGAAACCCGGCGACGAGATCGTGTTGACGCCGATGGAGCACCACTCCAACCTGGTGCCCTGGCAGGCGGTCGCCAAGGCGACCGGGGCGGTGCTGAAATTCGTGCCGATTCAACCCGACGGCACCGTGCGCCCGGAAGATCTGGAAGCGACCGTGTCCGATCGGACGCGGCTCGTCGCGATGACGTACGTGTCGAACGTACTCGGCGTCGTCAACCCGGTCCGCGAGGCGGCCGAGATCGCACATCGCCGCGGCGCGGTACTGCTCGTCGACGGGGCGCAGAGCACGCCGCACATGAAGATCGACGTCCAGGAGCTCGGTTGCGACTTTTATGCGTTTTCCGGCCACAAGATGTGCGGGCCGACCGGCATCGGCGTGCTGTACGGTCGTAAAGAGCTGCTCGAACAGACCGAACCGATCGATTACGGCGGCGAGATGATCGAGTTCGTCGGCCTGTACGAATCGACTTATAAGGGTCCGCCGCACCGCTTCGAGGGCGGAACGCCGATCATCGCCGGCGCGGTCGGCCTAGCCGCCGCGATCGATTTTCTGGAAGAGCTCGGTCTGGACGCGATCGAAACGCACGTTCGCCGGCTGGCGATGCTTGCCGCCGAGGCGCTGGGCTCTGTTCCCGGCGTGACGGTTTACGGGCCGGCTCCCGGCCGCCCGCGTACAGGCGTCGTCGCGTTCAATCTGGAGGGCGTTCATCCGCACGACGTCGCGACCGCGCTCGACCAGGAAGGAGTCGCGATCCGCGCAGGGCATCATTGCTGCCAGCCGCTGATGCAGCATTTGAACGTTCCCGCGACGGCGCGCGCAAGCTTTTATTTGTACAACACCGAAGAAGAAATCGAGGCGCTGGCGCGGGCCGTCCGCAAAACGTCGGAATTTTTCGCGTCACTCTAAAACGAAACGGAGGGAACGGCCATGGCGAAAAAAGCGCCGGAGCTGTCCGAAGAGTACCGATATGGGTTCCGCGACCGCGACGTTTCGGTCTATCGCGCACGCAAGGGGCTGTCGCGGGACGTCGTGATCGAGATGTCGAAAATCAAGGGCGAGCCGGACTGGATGCGCGAGTTCCGGCTGAAGGCGCTCGACATTTTCCTGTCGAAGCCGATGCCGACCTGGGGCGGCGACTTGAGCGAGCTGAACTTCGACGACATCGTCTATTACGTCAAGCCGACCGAACGCGTCGGCCGTTCGTGGGAAGAAGTGCCGGAAGAGATCAAGCGGACGTTCGACCGTCTCGGGATTCCGGAAGCCGAGCGGAAGTTTCTGGCCGGCGTATCCGCCCAGTACGAATCCGAAGTCGTCTACCACAACATGCGTGAGGAACTCGAGCGCCAGGGCGTCCTGTTCTGCGACATGGACACCGCGGTCCGGGAATATCCGGAGCTCGTGCGGCAATACTTCGGCACCGTCGTGCCGCCGACCGACAACAAGTTCGCCGCGCTCAACAGCGCCGTCTGGTCCGGCGGGAGCTTCATTTACGTGCCGAAGGGCGTCAAAGTGGATATTCCGCTGCAGGCGTATTTCCGCATCAACTCGGAAAACATGGGGCAGTTCGAGCGGACGTTGATCATCGTCGACGAAGGCGGCTTCGTGCATTACGTCGAAGGCTGCACCGCGCCGATCTACAGCACGAATTCGCTGCACAGCGCGGTCGTCGAAATCATTTGCAAGAAAGATTCCCGCTGCCGCTACACGACGATCCAGAACTGGTCGACGAACGTCTACAACCTGGTGACCAAGCGCGCCGTCGCGGAAGAAAACGCGACGATGGAATGGATCGACGGCAACATCGGTTCTAAGCTGACGATGAAATACCCCGCCGTCATCCTGAAGGGCCGCGGCGCCAAAGGCATCGTGCTGTCGATCGCGTTCGCCGGCAAGGGACAGCACCAGGACGCCGGCGCGAAAATGATCCATCTTGCTCCGGAGACGTCTTCGACGATCATTTCGAAGTCGATCAGCCGCCAGGGCGGCAAGGTGACGTACCGCGGCCTGGCCTCGTTCAGCCGGCAGGCGCGCGGGGCGAAGTCGAACGTCAAGTGCGACACGCTCATTCTTGACAACAAATCGTCGTCCGACACGATTCCGTACAACGAGGTGCTCAACGACGAAGTGACGCTCGAGCACGAAGCGACGGTCTCCAAAGTGTCGGAAGAACAGCTGTTTTATCTGATGAGCCGCGGCTTGTCCGAGGCCGAGGCGACGCAGATGATCGTCATGGGCTTCATCGAGCCGTTTACGAAGGAATTGCCGATGGAGTATGCGGTAGAATTGAACAGGTTGATCAAGTTTGAAATGGAAGGAAGCATTGGATAAAGAAAAGCCTTCTGTATAAAAACTTAACGGTATTGAATCGGAATGTGATACCGATTTGATACCGTTCTTTTTTTCTTCTTTTTTAGTAATAAAATCAAACCGCAAACTCTTCGATTCGCAAATGTTTTTCCCGCGAAAGGTCGATAAATTCCCCTTCCACGTGCACGAGCGGTCCGAACCAGTCGTGTTCGTAAACCATGGCGATGCGCGCGACTCGGCCATCCGATAGCCGGACCGCTTTGCCGATGAAGGACGGCATCATCTGACGCAGAAACGTTTGAACGATGTGCGGATCGAGCTGGGAGAAGCTCATTTGGTAAATCTCGCGCAAGACCTCGAGCAAATGTTTCTTTTGACGGTACGATCGTTCGGAAATCATCGCACTGTAAACGTCCGCCACGGCGACGATTCGGCCGACGGGATGAATATCGTCTCCTTTCAGTCCATACGGGTAACCGCTTCCATCCAACCGTTCGTGGTGTTGCAGCGCGCCGAGCGCGTACCATTCGTCTTTGAAAGACCGCCTGATCAATTCGTAGCCGAATTCGACGTGCCTGCGGACAAAAGCGAATTCTTCGTCGGTCAGCGCGCCGGGTTTGTTCAGAATACTTTCCGGAATGCGCGCCTTGCCGATGTCGTGCAGGAGTCCGGCGGTTCCGATGCGGACGCAGTCCGATTCAGCGTAGCCGTGCCATTTCGCGATGTAATAACAGATACTGCCGACCTGGACGCTGTGGCGGTACGTGTACTGGTCATGGCTGACCGATGTCAGCAGGACGCGCACAAGGTCGCGTTCATGTCTCAGTTCGTCCAGCAAAAGTTCCGCGGTCGTCTCGAGCACCTGAACGGAAATTTCTCCCGTTGTGCGTATGTGTTCGAATATGTTGCGGACGTCGTGGACGGCCGCATTGAACGTGCGAGTGAACGGGTTCGGCGCGCGAGCGACGGCGGTCGCCGCCTGAGAACTATCGGTTGAAGCTTGTCCGGGCGTTTCGGGAAGGCGCGGCTCAATGTCGACGTACTCAATACGGTGCAGCAGTAATCGATTGATGTCGTTGTCGTCGAGCACGGCTCCGGCGGACAAAATCAGCAGGCCGAACGGATTGTAGGCGTCGGCGGCGAGCCGATCGCCCGGTCGCAAGGCGGTCACGTGCATTTTCATAGCGAAAACTCCTTTCGCATTCAGGCCGGGCTCACATGAAACGAATCCTCGCGCGGCCGCCTAGACGCCGACGTACCGCGCGTAAAGCGTTTTGGCGGCGGTCGGGTCGTCCGTTCCCTGGACGATGGCGCGACCGTCCGGAAACAGCATGATCGTCCGCGAGGGATCGGGCCGAAATTTCAACAAATACGGCGTCCGCTCCACCGTTCCCAGCCGCGACAGGCGGTTTTCCAGCAGCGATAAATCCGGCGAGCGAGGGCGAACGGGCACAATTTGCACGGCGTCGCGGCCGCAAAGCGTCTCTACGGTGTCTTCAGCGGCGGCTGCGTCGAGAAACTCAAACCGCCCAGCGCCGCACGCCGGGCAATCCGGTTTTCGCGAGCGGGAGACGTCCACCGCGGCGAACCGGTTGTGCCAGACGTCGACGGTCGTCATGCTACGGCTCAAGTTTTTGCGGTCGCCGACGAGCCATTTGAGCGCTTCGGCGGCTTCCAGCGATGCGATGAGGTGCGTGATCGGCCCGATAACGCCGACGGTATCGCACGTTTCCGCAGTGCCGTCTTCCGGCGGACGGTCGAACAGGCAGCGCAGGCAGGGCGTTTCACCGGGCACGATCGGCATGACGACGCCGTGCGAACGGACGGCTCCGCCGTAAATCCAGGCGATCCGGTGTTTGACGGCGACGTCGTTGATCAAAAAACGCACGGGAAAGTTGTCGGTGCCGTCGACGATTAGGTCGACGTCGGACAACAGCGTTTCGGCATTGTATGGATGCAGGTCGGCGACATGAGCGTCGATCTCGACGGCCGTGTTGATCGCCTGCAATTTTCGAGCTGCGGCGACGGCTTTTGGGACGGATTCCGCCGCATCGGTCTCGTCGTACAGCGACTGGCGCTGCAGGTTGCTCGGCTCGACGACGTCGCGGTCGATGAGGCGCACGTAACCGACGCCGGCGCGCACGAGCAACTCCGCGGCGACAGTGCCGAGCGCGCCGACGCCGACGACGGCGACTCGGGCGCGCGCGAGCTTGGTCTGGCCTTCCTCGCCGATCGGCGCGAACAACGTTTGTCGGGAATATCGTGAAAACATGGCGTTCATGCGTCGGCCTCCTCCACGAGCGGATTCCAAGATCCCGACCAATCTCCTTTCCATTCCCGGCTGTCTTCGCGAATTTCGTTTTTCCAGATCGGGACGGTTCGTTTCAGCTGTTCGATCGCGAACCGGCACGCCGCGAACGCTTCATCGCGATGGGCAGCAGAGACGGCGATTGCCACGCTTGCTTCTCCGATGCCGACGACGCCTAGGCGATGGACGACGGCGGCGCGGCTGCCCGGCCATTGTCGTGCGATACGGTCGAGAATATCCTGCATGGCGCGCAGCGCCATGGGCCGATATGCTTCATATTCAAGGCGGAGAGTCCGTTTTCCTTCTGTGTGTTCGCGGGTCGTGCCGACGAACAGTACGGTCGCGCCACAATCGCGGTCGGCGACGGCGGCGACGACCTCAGCCAGATCGATCGATTTTTCAGTCAAAACCGGCTTTCCCGCCGCGACAACCGTATCGTCCAGCGCATCATCGGACGGACCGCCCGGCTTGTCGGGCAATCCGCCGGATACGGGCGGAATAAGCGCCAACTCGTCGTCGGAGGAGATTGGCTCGTCGTCGGCCGCATAGGCGTAATTTCGCGCGACAAAACACGACCGAACCGCGGATGCGGCTTCGGGGTAAAGAGCCGCAATCGCTTCTTTCAGCCGCCCGGCGGTAAGGCGGGTTTCGGAAAGCCGAACGTCCGCGGGTGAAACGTCGGACGGAACGTTAGCCGAGACGGGGGCGACATCGATGGTGATCCGGTCTGTACCGAGTTTTTCGGCGACGGCCGCGAACAATCGGACGGTCAACCGCATGGCGCCGATACCTCCCGATTTTTTTGCCGCACCGCATCTGTCGGACGACGAAGAATATGTTATATTAATTAGGATACCACAGTTGGCGCAATGCCGTCATGACGTCGGGAGGGGCGGGCCGTTGGCGGACCGGTTGCTGGTCATTCACACGAACGATTTACACAGCCGGCTGGAAGCGGTGCCGCATTTGGCGACCGCCATCCGTAGCTTGCGGGAAGGGATGCCGGACGACCGGGTGTTGCTGGTCGACTGCGGCGACCATATGGACCGCATGCGGCCGGAAACGGAAGGAACGATGGGGCGCGTCAACGTTGCGTTGCTGAACCGTCTCGGTGTAGAAGCGGTCGTGCCAGGCAACAACGAAGGCCTGACGTTCCTTCCCGAGGCGCTCGCCGAGCTGTACGGTCGCCAGGCGCGTTTTCGCGTGTTGTGCTGCAATCTCGTTTGCCGGAAAACCGGCGCACCGCCGCCATGGATGGAGCCGGCCGTTGTCGTCCGCAAGGCGGGGCGCTCCATCGCACTGATCGGCGTGACGGCGGCGTTTTCCGATTTTTACGAGCCGCTCGGCTGGGATGCGCTTGATCCCATCGATTCGGTCCGCAGCACGGTTGCTCGGCTGCGCGCAAACTGCGATGCCGTCATCGTGCTTTCCCATCTCGGGTTTCCGCTCGACCGCCGGCTGGCTTCTGAAGTCGACGGCGTCGACGTCGTGCTAGGAAGCCATACGCATCATTTGCTGGAGCGGCCGGTCCGCTTCGGCGGTGCCTGGATCGGGGCAGCCGGCAAGTTCGGTGAACATGTGGGTTGGATGCTTCTAACCCTCGGCGGCGAAAACGGCGGCGTCGAGCTTGAAGACGGCGGTTGCGTGGAATCGAACCGCTATCCGCCGGAGCCGTGGGTGGAGCGGGAGCTGGGGGTGTTCCGCGAGGAAGCGCGCCGGGCGTTGTCGGGCGTTGCGGTCGAGCTGCCCGCAGCTTTGCCGGTCCGCTGGGACGCCGAGTCGCCGCTCGGCAATCTAGCTGCCGACGCGCTGCGGAGATGGACCGGAGCCGACATCGGACTCGTCAACGCCGGTCAGTTGCTCGACGGGTTGCCGGCAGGGCCGGTGACGTTTGGCGACATTCATCGCGTCTGTCCTTCGCCCGTCAATCCCTGCCGCATGCGCATCGGGGGAAACGATCTGCTTCGGGCGCTGGAGGAAAGCCTCCTTCCGGAGTTTTATCACATGCCTGTGCGCGGTTTCGGTTTTCGCGGCGATCGGCTCGGCGTCCTCTGTGTTTCGTCCAACGTGCGGATCGAGTATGACGATGCGGGGTCGCCGTACGGAAAAATCCGCCGCGTCGCGGTCGACGGCCGACCGCTCGAGCCGGAAAGGATGTACGATGTCGGCACGATCGACATGTTCACGTTTTCGGTCGGTTACATGAGCCTTGCGCGCGGTGAGGACAAGCGGTTTTATTTGCCGGAATTTTTGCGCGATGTGTTGCTGGCGGGGCTGAAAGAAGAAAAAGGAATGGAAGAATGCAGGATTTCGCGGTGGAGAAAGCGCGAGTCGGAAATGAAGGAGGATGACGGATGACGGATTGGCGGACGGCGGTCATTATCGGAATCGTTGAAGGATTGACGGAATTTTTGCCGGTATCGTCGACGGGCCATATGATTCTGGTCGGCCATCTGCTCAATTTTCAAGGAGACGTCGCCGAGACGTTCGAAATCTCGATTCAGCTCGGCGCGATCATGGCGGTTTTGGTGCTGTACTGGAATCGGGTGTTGCGCATGATCGGACTGCGCAGGCAAGGGGAGGGGCAAGCGCGTGGCGTCAATCTGCTGCATGTATTCGTCGCGATCGCGCCGGCGCTCGCTCTCGGCTTTTTGTTGGACGACCTGATCGGGCGGCTGTTCAGGCCGGAAACGGTACTGGTCGGCCTCGTGCTCGGCGGCGTGTTCATGATGGTCGCGGAGAAATGGAAAGCGCCCGTCACCGCAGAAACGATGGAAAAGATTACATACCGACAGGCGTTCTGGATCGGAATCGCCCAGCTGTTGTCGCTCTGGCCGGGATTTTCACGGTCGGGATCGACGATCGCCGGCGGTATGTTGGCCGGCGCCAGTCGCGGAGCGGCGGCGGATTTTACGTTCGTCATCGCGATTCCCGTCATGGCGGCGGCGACCGGCTATGCGATCATCAGCCGATTCCACATGCTGGAACGCGACCTGCTCGGTTTTTTCGCCATCGGGTTCGTCGTATCGTTCGCCGTCGCCTTGTTGGCGGTGGCGACGTTCATTCGTTTGGTTTCCAAACTAAAATTAACATATTTTTCCTATTACCGCTTTATACTGGCGTTGGTCTACTGGCTTTATATGCGGCATACGGGCCAAATGTGAGCGCGGACGAAAGCGGGTGTTGCCCTTTTTTCGACAATCCTTTACATTAAGAGACATAGGGGATTTTTGCCGACAAAGCGAGGCCGGCGGAACATGCGACTGATCCCGATCCATCTCTGCAAACCCGGCATGCGGCTGGGTAGAAAAATTTATAGCCACGACGGCAAGGTGTTGCTGGCCGAGTCGACGGTTTTGACGAAAACGATGATTCGGCGCCTGGCCGCGCTCGGCATTTCGTTCATTTACGTGTACGACGAGCGGACGGACGATGTCGAGCTGAGGGAATGGGTCGACGCTGAAGTCCGGGCGCGCGCGATAGCGGAAATCCGCAGACAATTCCGCCGTATGATGGACGAAGGCGGGCGGAAACGCCACATCGGAGCCTTCGACAAGACGTTCCGATCGATGCTGTCTGCCCTGATCGACGAGCTGGCCTCGCACCCGAACGCGATCATGCTGCTCGGCGACATTTGCACGGTCGACCATTATTTGTACCGGCATTCGTTGAACGTCTGCCTGTATGCGATCGGCATCGGCATATCGCTGGGATGGGACCGCGACCGGCTGATGACGTTCGGGCTCGGCGCGCTGTTGCACGATATCGGTAAACTGATGGTGCCGCAGGATATTTTGCTGAAGCCGGGCAAGTTGACGCCCGAAGAGTTCGAGGCGGTCAAGCGGCACACGGAAGCGGGCTTCGATCTGCTGCGCGGCGAGCCGAACATTCCGATGGCCGTCGCCTACTGCGCCCTGCAGCATCACGAGCGGCTGGACGGCTCCGGCTATCCGCGCGGGCTGAAGGCGGACGAAATTCAGGAGCTCGCGCAGTGGATCGGGCTGATCGACGCCTACGACGCGATGACGTCGATGCGCCCTTACCGTAAGATGATGCTGCCGCATGAGGCGCTTGAAGTGTTGTATGCGGGGTCGGGGACGCTGTTCGATACGAAAAAGATCTGGCATTTCCGCAATCAGATCGCGATTTATCCGATCGGCATGACGGTGACGCTCAGTACGGGCGAGACCGGCGTCGTCGTCGACCTGAACGCCGGCCTGCCCGACAGGCCGGTCGTCCGAATTTTTCGGGACGCCGAAGGCGTCGAGCTGTCGCAGCCGTACGAGCTTGACCTGTCGAAAAAGTTGAATGTCGTCGTGACGGGCGTCGACGAGTACGATCTTCTGGCGGAACGGTCGGAAGAGGCGGCCGGCGAAGAGGAAGACGTCGAGGCGTTCGACGTCCGCCTGCGCGTCAATGCGATCAATTGACCACGACGGGCGAGGGATTGGCTACCGATGACCAAAACGACTTCTGCCGCGGTGTCCGCGCCGTTTTCGATATACGATCCGTGGGACCCGATGCACGCGCTCCGGCGTTACGGGCGTTACCGGCTGACGAGCGTCGAGCTGACGGTGACGCATCTATGCAATATGCGCTGCGAACATTGCGCCGTCGGCGACGCGCTCGTGACGTCGGAGGCGGAAAGGCTGCCGCTTGTGCTCGTGCTGAAACGACTGGAAGAAGCGAAATATCTGGAAACGTTGAGCATCACGGGAGGAGAGCCGTCGTTTTCAGACCGGGCGCTAAAGGAATATGTGTTGCCGATTTTGCAGTATGCGAAGCGACGAGGGCTAAAAACGCAGGTCAACACGAACCTGACGCTGGATTACGGCCGCTATGAGCTGATCGCGCCTTATGTCGACGTCATGCACATCACGTTCAATTATGAAAACGCCCGCGATTTTTATGAGATCGGCTTCGCCCGCACTCCGCGGCCGGTGCCGTTCGAAAGGGCCTCCGCGCTGTTTGAGCGAATGGTGGACAATGCGCGCCGGCTGGCGGCTTCCGGGGTGTTCGTTTCGGCAGAGTCGATGATGAACCGCCGGACGCACGAACGGCTCGACCGCATCCACCGGCTGGTGGCGGAAATGGGCTGTCGCCGACACGAAGTGCATCCGATGTATGCGAGTTCGTTCGCTGCAGGGCTGCCGACGCTTTCGCTTGCGGAGTTACGGCGGGCGATCGGCCGGCTGCTCGATGCCCGCGATCCGGACGTGTGGATGCTGTTCGGGACGCTGCCTTTTTTTGCGTGCAGCGATTGTCCGGAAGACCTCGAGCTGATCATGCGGTTGCGCCAGGAACCGAACGTGACGGTGCGCAACGACCCCGACGGTCGGATTCGGCTCAACGTCGACGTTTTCAGCGGAAACGTGTTTGTGACCGATTTTGCGTCGCTGCCGGCGCTGGGAAACATTCGGCAAGACCGCCTCGACGACGTGCTCGACCGCTGGCTGGAACATCCGCTGGCGAAACGGTTCGGATGCCGCTGTCCGGAAGCTTCCTGTTGCGGGCCGAATTTGCTGGTGGCGGATATGTATTACAAGGATACGGATTTCACCGCGCGCCGCGCGAAAGTATGACGCGGACTTCGGCGGGAAGGGGCTTGACGGATGCCGATCAAGACGCTAATTGTGCTTGTGCTCGGATTTCTGTTTCTGTACGGTTTGTTCACGGTCGGCGCGCCGTTTCTTCTGGCGATCGTCTTTGCACTGTTTCTGGAGACGCCGATCCGGTTCGTGATGCGGATGATGCGCGTCAACCGCGCGGTTGCTTCGTCGGTCGTCTGCACGGCGTTCATGTTGGCGTTGTTTGGCCTTTTGTACTGGATCGGGGTGCGCGTCGCGGCCCAGCTCGTCGAATACAGCCGGATGGCACCCCATTATTTTGAAAACGCGGCTTCTTATTTCCAACAGTTCGTCGACCGGTGGACGGCGTATTTCAACGCGGTGTCGCCGGAATGGGGGGCGCGGATCGAAGCCGGCGTCGCGGAGGCGCTGCGGACGTTGACGCAGTCGCTGCATTCGCTGCTCGGCAACGTTTCGCGGTATTCGCTCGGGCTGGCCGTCGCCATTCCGGACATGTTCTTTTTCCTGCTCGTGTTCGTGATGTCGCTCTATTTGTTCTGCAGCGGCTTTCCAGCGATCCGCGACGCGTTTTTGTCCTATTTCGACGAACAATCCAGGCCGAAAGTGGAACGCGTTTTGGCGGACCTGAGGCAGTCCGTGTTCGGCTTTTTGCGCGCGCAGGTATTGCTCAGCGCGTTCACCTATGTGTCGACGCTGACCGGGCTTTTGATCCTGAAGGTCGATTATGCCCTCGCGATCGCGCTGCTTGTGACGATCGTCGACATTTTGCCGGTGCTCGGGACGGGTTCGGTGCTCGTGCCGTGGGCCGTCTACAGTTTCGTGAAGGGCGATCTGGTTCTTGCGATCGGGCTCGTCGTCTTGTTCGTGTTTATCGTCGTCGTTCGACGCATTCTCGAGCCGAAAGTGCTCGGCGATTCGATCGGCCTAAGCGCTTTGGCGACGCTGGCCAGTCTTTACATCGGCTACAAACTGTTCGGAGCGATCGGGCTGTTTTTCGGGCCGACCGCCGTGCTCGTGTTCCAGGCGATGCGCAAGGTGGGACTGTTGCAGTTCAAGATTCGGCTGTGAAGCTTCGGTACGTTCGGTGAGCGATGGCCGGGGCGGCAAGGGTTACCTCCTTACCTCCGGGCTTGTCCGGGCGACGAAAACGCGGAATGCGCTTCGGTCGCCGGTTCGTCGACGACCTCGATCTTCGCGACCGCCCGAAGCGGGATAAGGGCGTCGCCGTCGGCAATGCGGATCATGTCGGTTTTCGGGTAGTAGCGCTTGATGGTCGTGAGGATGGACCCTTCTTCCCGTCCGTAGTAGATGCGGACGGTGCGTCGGTTGCGGATCAGGTCGAAAAACATCGGGTTTCCCCCCTTCGGCGGCGGTATCCAAAAAGTTCTTCTCGCAAAATATGACAATCGTCGCGGCCGAAACGTTGCGATCGACAAAAAGGTGATGCTCCATGCGACGTCCGGAAGCCGTCGTGTTTGATCTCGACGGGACGCTGTTCGAAAGCGAGTCGGTCTTGTTGCCGGCCTATCGGCGCACGTTCGGCCGGCTGAGGGAAGAAGGGCGGTTTAAAGGGCCGACGCCTCCGGAAGAGCGGATTATCAGCGCGCTCGGCTTGTTGCTGGACGAAATCTGGAAACGGGTTTTGCCCGATGCCGACCTTTCGGTGCGGCGGCGGGCCGACGAGCTGCTGATCGAATACCAGTTGGAGGAATTGCGCCGCGGTAATGGTCGGCTGTATCCCGGCGTACGCGAGACGGTCGCTGCGCTGGCCGAGTCGGGCGTCCGGCTGTTTATCGCCAGCAACGGACGTCGGGAATATGTGGAGGGAGTCGCTGTCTGCACGGGGATCGCGGCTTGGTTTGAGGCGTTTTATACCGCCGGCGAATATGGGACGGCCTCCAAGGCGGAACTCGTCGGGAGGCTGCTTGCCGAACGACGGATCGGATCCGCCTGGATGGTCGGCGACCGCGCTTCGGACGTCGAGGCGGCAAGAAAAAACGGCATGTTCGCGGTCGGCTGCCGATATGCCGGGTTCGGCGGCGAGGAAGAGCTGGCCGGCGCGGACGTCGTCGTTTCCGACATCGCGGAGCTGTTGCGGCTCTATCGCGAATGTTGCGGATGAACGCGAATGTTGTCCGAAGAAAAAGCCGGGCCGCCCGCATCTTGCGCGCGGGCGAAACCGGCTTTTCATGTTTTGGGTTGCGGCGATTACGACCGCGAGCGGATTTCCTGCCGCATGAACATCGCATATCCTGCCGCGAAGCAAAGCAGCGTCGCCGCCACCAGTCCCGTCACCTGCGGCCAGACGAGCAGCAGGCTTTGGCCGAGCGGCAACAGGCTCGGGATCGTACCGACCGTCTGTTCGACCGTCAGCGGGCCGAGCGCGCGCACCGACGGGTCGAGAATCGTCGCCGTCGCCTCGCTGTACAAGTAACTCGGCGAGAGTCGCTGTAAAAGCTGGATGCCGCGCACATATTGCAACACCGTTTCGGTGCCGGCTTCCTGCGACGGCGCCAGCGCGTCGGCGACGAGGCCGACGATCAGGCCGAAAAAGATGCTGAAAAACAGCCAAACCGCGATGCCGGCGAGGGCGGACGTCGCCGCCTGCCTCAGCCAGACTGAAAACAAAATCGACAGGTTCAGCCAGAAGGCGATATAGAAAACCGTGAGGACAAGGAAAGCAAGCATTCTCCAAAATTCTTCGGGCGTCGGCGGGATGCCGATCGTAATCAGCCCCATGCCCATCACCAAGAAGCCGAGCCCGAAGAACATGACCGAGACGACGATGAGCGCCGCGACGAATTTCGCGTTCAGCAGGCTGTCGCGGTGGATCGGCTGCGCCATGACGCGGCCGAGCGTGCCTTTGTTGCGCTCCGAGTTGATGGCGTCGAATCCCATGCCGATGCCGATGAGCGGCCCCAGAAAACTGACGAACGTCACGAACGACGGCAGCGTGTCGTTGGACAGCGTGAACAGTTTCAGAAACACGAACGCGTCTTCCAACCCGACGGCGATGTTGCGGTTCGAACCGATTTCCGCCACCGCCGACCGGATCGTCGACAGCGCCGCGTACAACGAGCCGATGCAGGTCAGCACCATGAGCGCCAGCAAGATCAGAAAACGCCAACTGTTGACGTGGTCGGCGATTTCTTTTTGGACGATGACCCAGAACGGGTGCGTGACGTTTCGGTTTTCGCCGTTCGTACCGCGGTTACGACGGACGGCGAACGGCCGGGCGGGCAGACGGAGCGAAACCGGAAGGCGAAGCCGCATCCGAATCCCTCCCTTCGAAGTAACGGTGGTAAATCTCGTCCAGTCCGTACGTTTTGGCGCTCAGTCGGCGCAAGGAAGCGCCCGCTCCGACGACCGCGGCTGCGATGTCCGCCGATACGTCGCGCTGGCAGCCGACTTCGAGAAGCGAGCCGTTCGCCTCCACGCTCACGACGCCGTCGATGCCGCGGAGACGCTCCAGCAGCGCGTCGGTCACCGGTTCGGCTTCCACTTCGACGGACATCGGCGTGTCGGCGAACAGTTCCGCCGCCAGGCCGTGAATGTCGCCGACGGCGAGCAGGCGACCCTGGACGAACAGGCCGACGCGGTCGCAAATTTGTTGCACCTGGTACAGCTGGTGCGACGAAAGCAGGACCGTCATCTTTTCATCCCGGCTGAGCGAGCGGATCAGATCGAGAAACTCGCGTATGCCTTCCGGGTCGATGCCGAGCGTCGGCTCGTCGAGAATGGCGACTTCCGGCCGCTTGATCAGCACGTCGGCGAGGCCGAGCCGCTGGCGCATGCCGCGCGAATAGGCGCCGACGCGTTTGTCGGCGGCGTGCTCCAGGCCGACGCGGCGAAGGACTTCTTCCGCGCGCTTTTCCGCTTCATCGGGTGGAATTCGGTTCAATCGCGCGGTGTAGATCAGGTTTTCCTTGCCGGTCATGTCTTCATAAAAACCGACGTCGTCCGGCAAATAGCCGACACGGCGTTTGACGGCCAGCGGATCGCGCGTCGGGTCGAGCCCGCAGACGCGTACGGTGCCCGACGTCGGCTCGGTCAGGCCGAGCAGCATCCGGATCGTCGTCGACTTGCCGGCGCCGTTCGGACCGAGCAGGCCAAACACTTCGCCGCGGTAGATCGTGAGCGACAGCTGGTTGACGGCCGTGTGCGCGTTGTCGTAAATCTTGGTCAACCCGTTCGTTTCGATGATCGGATCGCCCACGGGTTACCGCCTCCCGTATTTCTGGAACAGGTAGTACACGAACGCGATGACCGCGGCGATGATCAATACGCCGATCCAGCCCCACAGCACCGACGACTTGACCTGGACGCGGAACTGGATTTCGGAACGGGATTCCGGAGCGTTGGCGCTCATGTTGACGACGTAGTCGCCGGCGATCGCCTTTTTGTCCGCCTTGATCGTCGCCTTGACCGTCATCGTCTGGCCGGCTTCGAGACGATGAATTTTTTGCGGTTCGAACTTGACTTCCCAGTTCGTCGGCGCGCTCGACTGCATGTCGATGTCGGTCAGGGCGGCGGAGCCTTTATTCGCAACCTGAAGCTCCACGGTCCGGGAACCGCCGGCCGTGACGCTCGTGCTGAGCAGGCCGTTCGGCGTCGTCAGCTCGACTTTGTATGAACCGGTGACAACGGCTTCCAGCTCGACCTGGGCGGTCAGGTTGCCGCTCGTCGCCTTGACGGGAATTTTGTACTTGTCAGCCGACGCGTTTTCAGGCGGCTTGATTTCGACGCTGATCGACTTGTTGGTTCCGGGATCGAGCGTCACCGACGAGACGTCCTTGCCGTCCACTTTGAAGGAAACGCTCCAGCCGCGCGGCGCCTCGCCGGTCAGCGCGAACGTCTGCTTGTCGGCGGTACCGTTTTTAAGCGTCAGGCTGTAGGTAAATGTCGACGTCGCGCTGCCTTCCATATTCGGCTGTTCGGTCGTCAGCTCGACGTTGTAGGTGCCCTGTTCCGTCACGCGCACGCTGAGCGGCAGCTCACCGGCTGCGCCCGCGACCACGCGGAAACGGTAATCGCCTTTGTCGACCTTCAGCGGCACTTTCACTTCGAGCGTCGCGCTTTGGTAATCGTTGGGTTTGACGGACAGCTGGCGCACGTTCCAGCCGCCGGCGGTCAACTTGTACTGCCAGTCGGCCGGCAGGCCATCGACGCGCAGGTCGACCGTCTGGACGGTCGACGTTTTGTTGATGACGTCGATCGTGTACGTGACGGTCTGTCCCGGCGTTACGTCGATGTCGCGGTAGGCCGTAAACAGCATCAGACCGTCGGTCTGCGCCTTGGCAGACGGCACGACGGCCGGCAATAGCGAGAAGGCCGCGAGTATCGCGGCGAAAAACAGGAATGCGATCTTGCGGACAGTGTTCATTCGACGGTCCCCCTTGCTTGCGGTTTGAGATAGCCTTTCCGTTTTAGATACGCGCGGGGGCCGGACACGGATTTAAGGGTGATTTGTCCGCACAATTTCATGAACATTCCGCCCGACCGGTTGTCAACCCGCCGGCGTAACTGTTATCATGATGAAGACGCCGGATTGGAGGGAGGACGGCCGCGATGGGTGAGACGATTTCTGCCGAAAAATCGTCGTTTGCCGGAGCGGAAGGGACGGCGGCCGCGGATGCGGCGGTCCGCGACGGTTCGGGACGCGGTCGAAAAGCGACGTGGCGCGATTTCGTCCAGATGACGAAGCCCGGCATTCTGATTTCGAATACCGTCACCGCCTTCGCAGGATTCTGGATGGCCTCGGGAAGAACCGGGACGGTCGACATTCCGTTGCTTTTATTCACGCTGCTCGGCACGTGGCTCGTCATGGCGTCGGGCTGTGTGCTGAACAATTATCTCGACCGCGACTTCGACGCTCGCATGGAGCGGACGCGCAACCGCGCGCTCGCCAGCGGGGCGGTGGCGCCGCGGACGGCGCTCGTCTACGGACTTGCGCTCGGCGCCGCGGGGCTGTCTGTGCTCGCGTTGTTCGTCGGTCCGCTCGCCGCCGCGCTCGGTTTCGTCGGGTGGTTCGTTTACGTTTTCGTGTACACGTTATGGCTGAAACGGACGTCGGTCCACAGCACCGCCGTCGGGGGAATCGCCGGGGCGATGCCGCCGGTCATCGGATACGTCGCCGTCGCGGAGCGGCTCGATCTCGGGGCGTGGCTGCTGTTTCTCCTGCTCTTTTTGTGGCAGCCGCCGCATTTTTGGGCGCTCGGCATCCGCAGGCGCGATGAATACCGCCGGGCGGGGTATCCGCTGCTGCCCGTCGTCCGCGGTGTGTCGGAGACGAAGTGGGCGATTTTCCAGTATACCGTCTTGCTGGCGCCCGTATCGCTGCTGCCGTATTTGTACGGTTATGCGGGGGAATTTTATCTGCTGGCGGCCGCGGCGCTCGGTCTGGCTTGGGCGGCGATGGCGACGGCCTGGTTGCGGTCCGACCACGAAGACGACCGATGGGCGAAGCGGATGTTTGTATTTTCCGTCTATTATTTGACGATCGTTTCGGTCGTGCTGGCGCTGGACACGACGTTCGTCCGCGAATCGGTTGACGTTCCGCTGGAGCTGGAGCGACTCTCCTAGTTTCGCATAAGGTGCCCGGCAGGGATCGACGGAGGGAGCGAGGGGTGGATTTCTGGAAACGTCACGGGTGGAAAGCGGCGGTATTGGTCGCGATTGCGGCGGTCGCCGTCGTGACCGCCTGGCGGCTGGAGCGGCAGACGCGCGTCGACTGGCTGGAACGTCCGCGGCCGGCCGCTTCGTTTGCGCTTACGGATATGAACGGCAACCCGGTGTCGCTGGCGGACAGCCGGGGGAAAGTGCGGCTCGTTTATTTCTTTTTTTCGTACTGTCCCGACGTCTGTCCGGAGTCGACGTACCGGCTGAAGGGGATTCAGCAGTCGCTCCGCGAGAAAGGATGGCTTGGACGGGACGTGGTCATCCTTTCGATCTCGTTCGACCCGGAGCGCGATACGCCGGAGCGGTTGCGCGCGTTCGCAGGGCCGTTTCAGCCGGAGCCGGGAGGGTGGTTTTTCCTGACCGGACGGGATGAAAGGCAGATGGCGGAGCTGGCCAGGTCGTACATGGTGAGCGTGACGAAATCGCCGGAAGGTTCGTTCGCGCATACGAATCTGTATTTGCTCGTCGATCGCCGTGACATGATCCGCACGTATTTTCTCGTCGACCGCGATTTCCGCGACAGCGACCTGATCGCCGCGGTGAAGGCGCTCGTGAAGGAATCGGCCTAACCGCGGGCTCGCCCTGGTCGCGGGCGGCGGATCGCGGCGTTCAGGCGCAAGGGGGCGGATGAAAAAGCCGGCCGGGTTGTGTGAAAGTGATCGCCCGGCTTTTTTCGTCATGCGATGTTAACGTGTGCAGGAGGGTTGATAGACGGGAGGGGCGCCGGATTGGAGATGGTTGTCCGCATTTTGACGCAAAACGTGTTGCCGATCATGCTGACGATCGCGTTGGGGGCGCTACTTGAGCGAGTGTTCAGGCTCGACATCCGGACGCTGTCCAAACTGAACTTGTATCTGTTTTCGCCGGCCGTCATGTTCGTGATGCTGTACGAATCGTCGCCGTCGGCGGGGCTGATGCTGTCGGTCGTAGGGTTTTTCGCGCTGTTTATCGCATGCCTTTCGATTTTGACCGAAATCGTGTCGAAGCTGCGCCGGTATCCGGCCGGACTGAAGGCGGCGATGCGCAACAGCATCTTGTTTTATAACAGCGGCAATTACGGCCTGCCGCTCAACCGGCTCGTGTTCGGCGACGACGCGCTGACGCAGTCGATCCAAGTGCTGATGATGATGCTGCAAAATTTGCTGACAGGGACGTTCGGGGTGTATGCCGTCAATTCGCACCGGCAGAACTGGAAAGCGACGCTCAAGACGATCGCGGCGATGCCCGGCGTTTACGCGATCGCGGCGGCGTTCGCGTGCAGGGGGTTCGACGTCCGCGTGCCGGAAATGTTGGCGATTCCGCTGCGCGATATCGCCGACGGGTTCATCGCCATGGCGCTCTTAACGCTCGGCGTACAGCTCGGATCGGTCCGGTGGGGCGGTCGAGCGACCGACGTTGCGATATCTTGCCTGATCCGCCTGTGCGTCGGGCCGGCGCTCGGCTTTTTGCTCGTCTGGCTGCTCGGCATCCGCGGGCCGGTCGCGCAGGCGCTCGTGTTGTCGTGCGCGGTACCGACGTCGGTCAACAGCGTGCTGCTCGCCGTCGAGTTCGACAACGAGCCGGAATTTGCCTCCCAAGCGGTGCTCGCTTCGACGGTGTTGAGCGTCGTCACCGTGACGGCCGTCATCGCCTTACTCCCGCTTATTCCGTGAAAGGAAACGGGCTGGGATAGCGGATGTAGGGGCCGAGCCCCGCTTTTTCCAGCTGTTCGACGAGGTATTCGTCCGGTGTTCCCTCGACGCCGGCGTAATCGCGCCGGGTATACAGCTGCTCGGCGTCGGGAAACGCGTCGCGCAGGACGGCGCGGATTTTGCGGCCGCGCGCGTCGTTGTCGGTAAACAGGAACACAAAGCGGCGCCCGACCTGCCGGCGCAGCCGCTCGATCCGCTCGGCGTTCGGCGAACCGTAAGTGCAAAGAATGCGGATTTCGTCGGACAGCAGGCGGCGCAGCCGATCGCGGTCGTTTTTGCCTTCGACGATGATGGCGTACGGCATGGGCGACCTCCGCGTGCGGTTTCCGCGATGCGTCGTACGTCGGGTTTCGATGCAAAATCGAAGCATCCGGTGTCATTATAGCAGAAGGGCGGCCGTCGGTCACGGTCTCAAACTGCCGGATGACGTTGATATCGTTGGCGGTGCGACTGGCCGGTCCACCGGATTCCTCGATAATTGAAACCTTTCTTCCAAGATGAGAAGAAGTTCGCGCAGCATGAGATTGCAACAGCTCAAGAATCCGTCTGGCAATCGCTGAACCTGATATCTTTATTTCAAAATGAAAGAAAGTGTGATATAATGGAAGCGGGGGAGGGATGGCGGGATGAAAAAGGCGCAGTTGCGGGTAAAGCTGTTCTGGTCGTTTTTCAAAGTCGGATGGACGGCGTTCGGCGGCGGATATGCCGTCATTCCGTTTTTTGAAAGGGAGATCGCCGAGCGCAGACGGTGGATGAGGCGGGGAGAGCTGGCCGATCTGTTCGGCGCGGCGCAGTCGGTACCCGGCGCGATCGCCGTCAACGCGGCGGCGATGGTCGGCAGGCGTGTGGCCGGCTGGCCGGGTGCGCTGACGGCGGCGCTCGGGGTGCTAACGCCGGCGTTCGGTTTGGCGCTCGCCTGCGGTGTGCTATACTTTGCGCTTCGCGGTTATCCGCAGGCGGAAGCGGTCTTCCGCGGCGTACGGGCGGGAGCGGTCGCACTGATCGTTTATGCGGCGGTGCGGTTTGCGCGGACGGCGTTGCAGACGACGGCTGACGCAATCGTGGCGCTGGCGGCGTTGTTCATGCTCCTGGCGGTCGGTGTGCACCCGGCGTGGGTCATCGCCGGCGGCGCGGCGGTCGGCTTGGCGTTCGGCAGGGAAGCGGGGCTAGGCGGCCGCCGGTTGGATGACCTGGTACGCCGACGGAAAGAAGCGCAGGCGCCGCGCGATCCCGGCTATTTTCTCGGGGACGGGATCTGAGCCGTGGATGCGGTTGAAGGATTTCAGCTGTTCGTTCTGTTTTTCACGGTCGGCGCGGCGTCGTTCGGCGGCGGATACGGGATGTTGCCGTGGATCGAACGCGAAGTGTCGGCGCGCGGATGGATGACGCTGGCCGATCTGACGGACGTCGTGGCGATCGCCGGCATCGTGCCCGGCCCGGTGGCGGCCAATGCCGCCGTCCTCGTCGGGTTCCGAGTTGCGGGTGTGGTCGGCGCCTTGGTTGCGGCGCTGGCGATGGCGTTGCCGTCGTTTCTGTTTACAATGGCGCTGGCGGCGGCCGAAGGGCGAAGGCGTGCCGCGCGAATGCTGGCTCGCGTCTACACCGGCGTCCGTCCGGTCGTGGCGGCGCTGATCGCCGCGGCTGCCGTGCGGTTCGCCGCAGGCAACGGCGTCGTCCGGTTCAGAGCCTGGGACGTCGAAACGTACGCGTCCGCGACGATTGTTGCGGCGGCGTTCTGGCTGCTGGCCGTCCGGAAGGCCCATCCGGCTGCCGTCATGGTGCTGTGCGGATGGTTGGGGTGGCTGATGTACGGATGACGGAGGTGACGCGCGATGTCGGGCCTAGAACGATTGCGCGGCAGAATCCCCGATGAGCGTGCCAAACGGGTGTACGCTTACGTCCTGGAGCGATCCGTCGCTTCGCGTGCCGAACTAGCCGAGGCGTGCCGGCTGACGCCGAGCACGCTGACGCGTCTTTTGGCCGATCTCGTCAGAAACGGTCTGCTGGAAGAAGCGGGTGAAGGCGAATCGAGCGGCGGCCGAAAACCGCTGCTCTACCGGATCAATCCGCGCTACGCGTTCGTGTTTGGGCTGGAAATTTCCCGGCTTGTCTCGCGGCTGGCACTGTTCGACATGGCGCTGCGCCGGATTGCGCACCGGTCGTGGCCGATGACGGCGGACATGACGCCGGATCGGCTGTTCGACGAGGCGGCGACGGCCGCAAAGGGAATGTTGGAAGCGTGCGGACTTGCGGCCGGCGACGTGCTCGGCTGCGGCGTCGCGGCGGTCGGACCGCTCGACCGCAAGACCGGCGTCATGTTGCGTCCGCTTCATTTTCCGGCGCCGGGTTGGTCCGATGTGCCGGTCGTCGAGCGGCTCGAGCGCCTGCTCGGCGTTCCGGTCGTGTTAGACAACGGGGCGAACGCGGCGCTTCTCGGCGAGTGGTGGTTCGATCCCGACCGTTCGGCGCGGCATCTCTTGTACGTGCACGTCGGCGCCGGCATCCGGTCGGCGATGATGGCGGACGGCGACATCGTGTACGGCGCCGTCGATACGGAGGGTACGGCGGGCCAGATCGTCATCCGTGCCGACGGCATCCCGCCGCGTGTGCCCGGCGGCAATTACGGCGCGCTCGAATCGTACGTGTCGGTACCGGCGCTGGAGGAACGGGCGCGTGCCGGCCTGAAGGAAGGCCGCGACAGCGTCATGGCCGAACTGGCGCCCGGCGGCGATCCGGAACAGGTGCGGCTCGAGCATGTGCTGGAGGCGGTCCGCAGCGGCGATCCGTTCGCCGTCGAGCTGTTGACGCAGGCGGCGACCGATTTCGGCATCGGGCTGGCCAACATGTTGAACGTGCTTCACCCGGAAAAGGTGATTCTCGGCGGGCCGCTCGCGACGGGCCATCCGATCTTCTTCCGGACGGCAGTCCGCGTGGCGCGGGCGAAGACGTATTACGACGCCGTCTGCCCGGTGGCGTTCGCCGTCGGCCGGCTCGGCGAGGAGGCGCAGGCGACCGGAGCGGCGGCGCTCGTCATTCGCGCGATGATCGGGAGGGATCGTTGATCGTCGCGACTGCATCGACAAGGACGGAGCGGCCGCGACGCGACGGCCGGCGACTGCGCCGCAAGAGGTTTACGCGTTCGCCTTTTCCTGCCGCAGCCGCTCGATTTCGTCGAACGAAAGACCCGTCACCCTCGCGATAAACGCATCGTCCATCCCCTCCGCCATCAGCCGGCGGGCCGTCTCGCGTCGCCCTTCCGCCAAACCTTCCGACAAGCCTTCTTGTCGACCTTCCAGCCGGCTTTCCCGCTTCGTCTTCTCCAGCCACCGGTCCAGCATCCGCTCAAAATTCGTCGCCATCCCTTCCACCTCCTTGCCCTCCCGCGCTTCCTGCAAACGCTCCAACAACGCCGATCCTTCCTTCTCCGGCAACCGCAGCCGAAGCGCCGCCGCCACCCACCCAAGCAGCGGCTCCGCCTGCTCCGCCGGCATCCGCCTCACCACTTGCGGCAGCGCCCGCAGCCGGCGCGCCAGCTCCTCTTCCTTCTCCGCCCCGTCCAGCCAAAACGCCGTCGCCGCCGCTCCGCCCCGCGACAGCAGCTCCTCTTCCTTCAGCCGCCGCACGTCGATCAACCGATACGTAAAATCCAGCAAGCCTTCTTCAAAGCGGCCTTCTTCGCGGATCAGCCGCCGAAACCGCCGCGGCGCCGTCCACCGCCGCCGGCCGTTGTACACGACGATCGGGACGATCGCCGGCAGCTTCGCATTTCTCCTCGTCTTGGGCTTCGGCTTGTCGCCGCCTTCTGATGCTGCCGCCGCTTCCCCCGCTGCGAGTTCCGCCTTTTCGGCGTCCCGCCAGATCGCTGTCTTGTACTCCAGCAGCCGGTGCGCCATCTTCGGATCGACCGACGATTGCATCTCCACCAGCACATAAAACGTCGTCTCGAAGTCGTCCCCAAGCAGCCGTCCGCACCAGACGACGTCCGACTCCCGTCGCCGCAGGCCCGGCAGCACGAACGTCGACTCGATGCGCCGCAGGCTGTGCTCGTCGAGTTCCCACACCCAGCCAGCGTGCACGAACGAGCGCAGGAAATCGAGGAACACCGCCTTGTCCGACAAAAGCGAGCGATAGGCGAGGTCATGCACGTGATAGACTGCTGCGGACGGCGCAGCGACCGGCTCTGCCGACCCGGATGGAGCGGGCGACGGCAGCTGCTGTGGGACACCAGCGGCATCGGTCGGCGAAGGCGCAGCCGGCGAGGCGGCCGGCGACGATGCGGCCGATGTCGTCGTTTCTTCGGGAGAGTCCCTCTTCTCGACAGCCGCCGAAGCGAAGGCTGCCGCGGTCTCTGCCGGAGCATCCGCTTTCTGCGGTTCGGCATGATCGCAACCACCAGGAATGGTGCGACTGTCTTCGTCACCGTTAGGTTGATTTCGCCGTTCAACCAACACCCTTCGTCCTTTCGCTTACCCAATATTGTATCACAAAACAAAACCGCCCGGAGCCGGGCAGCCGGCTGTGCGCAAGATGGCGCACAACCGGAAATCCGGTCCGGACGGCGCTTCCGTCCGTAAAGCGACGGGCTTGTCAAAAGCCGTCGCCGGTCGATGAACACGCTCTACAGGATTTTATGATACAAAACGGGCTCCGCAAAGTCAAATTCCAGCCGGCCGTCGTCCGTGTCAAGACTCGGTAGGAGGAGAGACCTCAGCATCCCATTTAGGCCATCGTCACAGGACTCCGGACGATCTCCCGCAGCCCATACTGGACCCA